>JASJFV010000062.1:0-3083 GCA_033791885.1 Gammaproteobacteria bacterium
AGTTACTCAATTACTGAAAAATCGAAATGGGCGCTTGATATCCTTGCTGAGAGTGGATTTATCTACGATTCGAGTATATTCCCTGTACGCCATGACCGTTATGGAATGCCGGATACCCCTGAACATCCTTATCGGCTGGAAACGCCAGCAGGTCATTCCATTATTGAATTCCCTTTATCTACCGCTAAAATAATTAATTATCGACTGCCAATTGCTGGAGGTGGTTATTTCCGCCTGTATCCGTACTGGTTAAGTAAAATGGGTTTGAAACAGATCAATCGTCAGCAGAAACCGTTTATTTTTTATTTACACCCTTGGGAAATTGATCCTGATCAGCCAAAAATAGCAGCGAGCTGGTTTTCACGTTTCAGGCATTACAATAATCTTGATAAGTGTGAGCCCAGGCTACGAAATCTGATGACAGATTTTAAGTTTGGAACAACATGGGATGTTTTGAATGCGCTCGGTCTGACAGATGCTTCTGCTTCAACTGAGAACTAGTTTCTGGTAAGAGTTTTAAAACAGTTCCTGAAAACACTGGTCGCCCCGTCTATCATCTGTAATAATGCAAAAGTTTTTACGTCTACGGTTATCCTCGCCGGGTACAGTGCTATTGTGTTCGCCCAGACTACGGATTCGATAACATCTGGTGCAGCAGTGCCATCTGTACCATCATGCGATTGTGTGCCTCGGCGATGACGACGCTACGTGGCCCGTCAAGTATGCAATCAGTGGCAGTGACACCTCTGCGTATCGGCAGACAGTGCATGAAGCGGCAGTCACTGGCCGCATTTTCGAACCAGGGTTCGTCTACACACCAGTCCTGTAGTTCGGGTTTGATTTTATCTTCGGCGCGCCTGTCACCATAAAAACGTGCAGATGCCCAGGAATTGACGTAAAGAACCTGGGCGCCCTGCATCGCGCTGGTACGGTCATTGGACTCCATTACCGAACCGCCGCTTATGGCCGCTGCATGACGCGCCTTATCCATAATGGTGTCCGGCAGTTCATAGCCCTCCGGTCTTAATACCATAACATCCATCCCGCGTAGAGCGGCCATATGCACCGTTGCCGCTGGCACTGCGTACGGCATTGGTTGTGGATGCCAGGTCCAGGACAGTACGAGCTTTCCACCGTTGGCAGGTATTCCCAAATCATCCATGGTTTTCCAGTCGGCAAGACTTTGGCAAGGATGATTGATTGCCGATTCCATGTTGATATATGGCGTATCAATTAGTGATATTAACTCGCTAAATTCACGATCAGCAAGATCATCATCGAGATTTTCTCTTTTCGCAAACGCGCGAATACCGATGGCATCGCCATAGGACGCGATCACAGGAACCGCCTCACGAATATGCTCGGCTGCAATACCGTCCATGACGATACCAGAACGAGATTCAATACCATGAATCGACATTTCCGGTGAAATGACAAAGGTTGCGCCGCCCATTCTTGCCATCGCTGATTGAAACGAGATTAGTGTCCGTAATGATGGACTCAGGAACAATAGCGACAGGACTTTACCTTCAAGTGCCTGTGGTTCGGGATTTTCATCCAGCCTACGGGCAAGTGCAATCAGCTCCCTGATTTCGGCGGCACTAAAATCCGCCAGGTCATTAAAAAAGTTCATATCTGTCACATCCTCATCAATATATCAGTAAATTGTTACAGGCATTCTATTATTAGTCTGACTGTTATAGCTTGTTTGAAACATTCTAGCGTTGCCGGGTATATAGTGTGCTTTTCTAATATGCCGATATTATTTATTATAATCATAGTGTTAAGTGATATTCACAGCGTTGCTATGAAATATTCGGCTTAAGGTAAATTTTTGACAATGGCTGGTCCCAGCAAGTTTGCCAGTACCACCGGTAATCGTTTCCACACATTTATGATAAGGGCAACCTTTGGATTAGCCGGATTCAGTGATAGTGGTTTTTCTGAATTACCTAACCAGTAATGCCAGTATAGTTGTTTCGGCTCCGCGCCCCATTGTTGTTTGAATCGGTAGGTCCCGGCATTTTTGCTTGAGCGTCCAAAATCAAATTGCGAATAGTTTTGTTTAATTGCAAACTTTAATACTTCCCAATATAAAAACATGTTCATGCTTAGATGGTTTGTGTCCCGTATCGTGGAAGCCAGCGGGATTTCCATGGTCTCTCCTGAGCCAAGTAAGAAGCCGGCGGCAACTGGACGTTGCTGGAGTTTAATAACGATAAGCCAGCTGTTATCTGGAAAATTTAACAGGATGTTATTGATGAAATGCTTGCTTTGTACGGGCGACCCGAGATCACGCATATTACGACTGTAGACAGCATAAAAATCGTTTAAAAATTCCTTATTACCAATAAGTACCTGTGCTTGCTCACGCTGTGCACGGCGTATTTGTGCTCGCAGTTTGCTATTGAAGCCTTGCCATAGTGTCTCCTGAGTTTCTGGCAGGGGAAGTACCATATTTACCTTGTGTGTTTGTACTGCAGAAGGTCCGGGTAAATGCCCGCGGGGGATATCATCACGGTATTCAATAAAATCAACCCTCAGTTTTGAGCCGTAAGTTGAGGCGGCCTGTATAAGTTTAGATTCAATCAATGGACTGTCTGCAATGGCCCCGCCACGTTGAAAAAAGGGCAGGGAGACCAGCTTATTACCGAACAGTCGACTTTTCATGTGAATAAGCGGCAGGATGCCCACGATACTCTGGCTGGTATTACGTGCGCATAAATACAGACTTTCGTGTCCATAACTTTGTGAGAGAATGTTGCGCCACTCCACTCGATGATGAATACATGCAGCAGAGTTTATAGAAACATAATGATTCCATTCATCCGGGTTGCTGGTTTTGTCAAAAAGGCTGATATGAACATCGTCAGTGTTTGTTGATGCTGTTGAATACTGTCGTTTGCTGGTATTGCTGTTATGAGCAACATCGACCTGGTCGGGAGTCGTTTGTGTGTCAGAAAAGTGCTTCAGAATATCCTGGTTGATTTGCCTGATTTGTTTGATCAGTGCCTTGTGTTCAGCGCTAACCGTCTGCATGGACTTAATCAGTGAATCAATGGCCTGTTTATTTCTTTTGGCTT
>JASJFV010000063.1:0-4328 GCA_033791885.1 Gammaproteobacteria bacterium
ACTTCCTCCATTGCGAAACGTACACGTATTCTGTCCCTGGTAGGTTTTGTCACCCACCACTACTTTATACTTACCCTCTGATGCTAATGCATTACCATGACCGATTGCTACAAAAACCAATGTTGTGATGATATAAAATAATCTTTTCAATTTAATTTCTCCTTATTAATTATTTGCAAATCACTTCATAATTAATTTCAACACTATCGGTAAAAGACCCCGCTTTAAATAACTTCCCTGCTCCAGATACACCCTTGCCACTCTTTGTAAATTCACTCAATGACGTAGACATTGTTTCGTACTTTATTCCCTGGTCACTAATGTCTAGAGCAATGCCATCCATTTTCACTGGCTCGGTCAGATTAATCCTGTCACCCCTGACGATGATGCCATCGCCATCTGTGTCCTTGTTTCCAAACACGTTATCAGAGGCGAAGGTAAACGCTGTATCAAATTTATCACTATCGAAATAATGGCACTTTACAGCAACATTAATTGTCTTACCGTCCATGGTGGCTTTAAACGTTCCGTTTTTTTCATTACCTGATGAGTCGTTATTGTTATCACCACCACATGCGGTTAATGAGAATACTGCCAGTAGACACATTATTATTTTCATTTTTTTCTCCTTATAATATTTAAAGAATACTTAATTTTATTGGCTATTCCACCCTACGGGCATTTCCATTAGTAAGTCACACCTTTCATTCGGTCACTAGCTCCCACGCTTGGCAATCTCATATCATTGGATCATTAACTTAGAGATTGCTTCGTTACTATGTTCCTCGCAATGACGAGCTAACTTGAAACATGGTATTAATACTCAAGAACCAGTTCTTTCTCACCAGTGATCTCGACTTTTTCAAAGCCTTTTGGCGATGATCCTAAAACATTTACTCTATAGACACCCGCATCCAGTGATAGTGGGTCACCACCTACAGCCCCTTCCGCTACCAGCTTACCCGCCTGGTCATAAACAGAAAAAGGAGTACGCAATGCATTATTCACCGACTGGCTCAGAGATGCTTCATCACTGGCATCAAAATACTTGCCGCCACCCTGCTCTGCCCAGCCCTCAAACTGACGTTTTAGCTCGGCGTCGTCAATAGCAAAGCCAACTATGTTGAGGCGTATATCGAAACCTTTATCTGCCATTTTTTTCAGTACTTCTTCTGGCTTGCCTTCACAGGTCTCTTCACCATCGGTGACAAGTATTACGATCTTTTTACCTATAACTTTGCGCAGGTCTGACTCTACTTTTGCCAGGGAGTCAGCAATGGGTGTCCTGGCCAGGTTTTTTGCATTGATCTTGCTGATGGTTTTCATTGCAGAAGCAGGATCGAGAGGTTTGAGCTTGATCTCGAGGTCAGTCTGGCAGGCGTTCGGCTTCTTGTGGCCGAATACACGCAGAGCCACCGGTGTACCGGCCGGAATTACCTCTGATACCGCTTTCGTAAGTACTTCTTTAGCTATATTGATACGGCGTTTACCATCCAGTCTTTTCAGCATGCTGCCGGAGGCATCCAGAATCAGTTCGACGGTACCGCCACTCATTCCCTGTTTCTTCGCCACAACATTCAAAAACCCCGGTCCCGGAGCTTCTTTAAATGTCATCGAGGTTTCCAATGTATATGCGGCAGGCTGGCGTAACAACGACCTCGCGCGATCAAAAGCTCTGTCCATCTGTGTGCTGGTCAATGTGTTGTCGTAATAACCGTTGTTCACATTGGCCCATGACTGCATCAGGTTCTCGGCTACATCATGTGAAGAACCCACTCGAATGGTAAAAATGCGTGGACGCACTTTCTCAAAAAGCGGCCAGAGTTCTTTGTCATTACGCCCCGTTTCTGCATCGGTAACCAGAACTATCGCCTTGGTACCCGGCCTGTCGGCCAGGGCTTCTGTGGCATGAATAAGCGCCGGTTCTGAAGCACTACTGTTGTCGCCGCGTTTATAATCATTTAGCGTTGACTGCAGTACATAAGGTTCACCAGACCAGTCTTTGAGCAGGAAGCCTCCTCCCAAAACCATCATATTTGCAACATCTATCCCCGGAACGACGCCAGTGACATAGCTGCTAATGGCGTTGTAAATCATCGGAGTATATGGAGTAACACTACCGCTGTTATCCCAGATAAAAGCCACTGATCGCGGTGGTTCTTCAACTTTAATGAAATAGTTCTTTCCAGGCTCCACCGTGGCTTTGTAGCGATGACTGTTATGTTCATCCACGCTGATGCGCACTGGCACAGCGTCACCCTTGTCATCCTCAAGTGTAAGAACAGTCCGAACTGTTGGATCACCACCTAACTTCAGTTCCAGTGTATTCTGACCATCGGGTACGCTAACACTGTACCATTCGGATTTTATAGCCAGTACCACACTACCCTCTAACAACTGACCCGGTTGAACAGGTAAGGCGGTTTCTTTACTAATATTTGCAGACGAGCTCTCAGCTGCCGCGGCCTTTTTTAAGCCATGCATCTGCTCATAGATTGCATCACGTGAAGCAATTCCCCACTCGCCTATAATAGAGCGATACTGGTCATCTGATACTTGCTCAATAACACGTAGCGTTTCAGGAAACAGAATCTTTTCTGGCTTTTCCGGAACAGCAGCGGAGAACTTCAAATAGCGTGCCCAGATCTCCTTGTCTGGATCCAAATCCAGGGTTTTACTTTCACCAGGACTCCAGTCAGTTAACCATTCCCAGGGACCAACAGGTCCATTCATCGAGCTATAAACTTTCACCTGTTTTAGTTTCTGCTCTGGCTTAGCTCCTTCCGTATCCACCCACTCTAGCCGGGTTATTTGAGCAGCGCGTTCATCCTGAAAAGCGATTACCCAGTCGATCTGCTGCCCGGCTTTCACACTGACAGGTTTGCTATCAAACTTTTCTGTCAAAATTACCTGGTCCCTGTCTCTGGATATCCTCGGATCAGCCCATACCACGTGACCACCTAGCTCTGGTTTAGCAATATTAATGCCTTTGCCCCCACTGACATCCAGTCCCGGTCTGGCAATAACTTTCCACTCACCAAGTGCTAGCGGATCGTTGTTTTTTTCAGATTGTGACGACAGCAAAAGCAGCCTGGCGTACCTGGCTGATACGGGTTTATCCAGTACAAAAGACTGATCAACTGCTAAGGTTTGCAATTTTGCTTTTAAAACTGATTCATAGCTTTGACCATCGAGAGACAGCTGCAGCTCAAATGAGCCAAGTGATTGAGGAAGTGGATGGCGCCCCATAGGGTTCAATATGATACCGACGACATCTATCGGGTCCTCACCTGCTAGCTCTACACTAACCGGTACTTCTTTCTGCTTACGTCCACCCTGTAATGAAAGGCCTTTTCCAATGACTGACTGATTGTCAAATAACTGATGGAAGTAACGCCCAAGCCCTGCGACATCACCCTCCTTTTTTTCATTATCAAAAGCTTGCCTTACACCGCCCATTTCTTTCCATGCAACATTAAATCCACCAAGCATGGGTTCAGCAACTGACCAGTCCAGAAATGGTGCCACAGCAGCTGTTTCAGCATCGGCGGTAATCTCGGTGTAAGTTTCCACCTGTGCGCCTTGCTCAGAATAAGCCCGCACACTGATCCTGACAGGCCAGCCTGCCCAGGCATCTTTTGGGACATGGATTAATATAGGCACTGACACTTCGCTGCCCGCATGGATCTCTACAGTAACTTGTTCAAACCTGGTCCGCCAACGGTAGTCACTAGTTGTGGCTTCAAGGTTGACTGCAAGCGCTTCCTGTCCCTCGTTAGTCAAGCTAAGGCTGCCTGTCAGTTTTTGACCATACGTTCGATAAGCTGCGACCTTATTGGCCTCAACCTCAAGCTTAATTAAAACAGGCAGCTTAGCTAAAGCGTCTGCGGCAGCAGCCAGGCCTGGAGTTTCACATCCCTTTGCGCAGGAGAATCTTGGTAAACGTTCAAGCTTAAGATTATATTCAGCATCACTCGGCGTCTGTGCCCTGAGCTGGACAGAATAATCACCGGGTGGAAACAGGCCCTCAATGACAGCCGGTTTGCCAATATCTCCAGCTATTCGTTGGGTAGTAATATTTTTTCCGGACATATAGACAAGGATCTGACCATCTGCCGGTGGTTCGATCGCCAGGCGGATATTTTCATTATTTGTCAGCTGAAAACGGTAGTAGTCATATGCAGACCTGTTCTCCAGCAGACCTGTTCTTGTCTGTCCGAAGTTGAGGATTTGTGCGTGACCAATATCATCATTGGGTTCACGCTCGAAATCGGGGTTCGGTTGACCTAACGGTAAAACTCTGAGTACGTATGAACCTTCATTGCCTT
>JASJFV010000064.1:0-2750 GCA_033791885.1 Gammaproteobacteria bacterium
ACATTTCTGAGTAAAACGCTCGCTCATGTTTACCTGAGCTTAAAAAAGCAGCGGGTCGCCCGATTACATCTACTGCATCGTACCCGGTAATGTGGGTAAATGCTGGATTGACAGATATAATGACGTTTTCTGTATTGGTCAGCATTATGCCTTCATTGGTATACTGAATGATTGCACCGGCCTGAAGTAGTTCGGTCTCAGCCGCCAGCTTCTGCACAGTTAGTTCCCTTTCGATTTGAGCGCGAGTGAGACTCATGCTGACCGTGAATTCCATTTCACGTTGACGATAAGGCTTGAGAAGATAGGCAAAGGGGCGAGTCTGCTCAGCACGTATTAGCAGCTCATCACTGACATGAGCAGTCAGATATATTACTGGAATATCATATTTTTCATGAATCTGCTGAACTGCACTTATGCCGTCAATTTCACCAGCTAACACAATATCGATTATCATGAGATCGATGCCGCCCTCTGCCGTCCTTGCTAACGCCTCCTCACCAGAGGTCACTAGTGCCGCAACCCGGTGACCGGCTTGTTGCAAGTGCAACTTGAGATGCTCTCCTTCCAGCAAATTGTCTTCAACAATAAGTATTCTTGCACTTTCCATAGTTATCTCCACGAATACGATTGCCAATCTAAAACAATTGCAGGTACATTAATTCAATTCTCACACTAAGACAAGGGAAATAAAGAAGGATATACTTGCGCATCAGTGGACAGAAGCCAGTCAAGGATAAGCAAATGCAAAATTCAAGAGATATCCAGCAGCAACTGACTGCCCTGCGGCACGAGTTTGCCTCTACTCTGGAAAAACGTATACATCAGGTAATTACCGAGCTCAATTCACTGACCCTTCAAACTGATCCAGTCGCTTCTCTACAGGATGTATTTCGACAGATCCACAGCTTGAGCGGTTCAGCTGGCACTTTTGGTTTCAGTCGCCTTAGCGAGCATTGTCGCCAGCTAGAATTAATCCTGAAAGAAGATGTTAATAAACAGTCTTTGCCTGACATCAAAACGATAGATTTTCTTAATCAGGGTCTGCAAAATCTATTTGATTACATTTCCAAGGGCGCAGACGATGAGCAAGCCGCCGAAATACGGGAAAAGACTTTTCCTGATACCGACGGAACGCAGCGGCTAGTGTATGTTGTAGAAAACGAACCATCCCAGGGTCAAAAGCTCTGTCTACAACTAAACCACTGCGGCTATAAAACATGCTTTTTCAGCACCGTCACAGAAGCAATGCAAGCGCTTAAACAGGAAAAGCCCGATGCCCTGGTGCTCGAAACTGTGTTACCCGAAGGTCGGCTGGCAGGCACAGATCTCGCTGCCAATATTCGTCACCTGTTGAAAGAACCGATTCCAGTCATTTTCATCTCTTCTCGTAAAGACTGGCTTTCGCGACTTGCAGCGGTGCGTGCCGGCGGCACTGCCTATCTCGACAAACCAGTAGACGTTGCCATGCTGGTAGATCTGCTTGATCGAAGCACCCAGCGAGTATTACGTGAACCTTACCGTGTGCTGGTAGTGGATGACTCTCATGAGCTCGCACAGTACTATGCACTGGTGTTACGTCAGGCAGGTATGTATGCCGATATTTTAATTGAACCAAATAATATTTTAGAAACGCTGGAGGGATTTAAACCAGAGCTAATTCTGCTCGATATTTATTTTCCTGATATATCAGGCATAGAGATAGCACAGGTTTTACATCAACACCAGGACTATTCCAACCTCCCTATTGTTTTCCTGTCTTCTGAGAGAGACATTGATATCCAGCTGGAGACTCTGCAACAAGGTGACAATTTTCTGAAAAAACCAATACTGGATAACCATCTGGTAAACACCGTCGAGTCGAGAATCGACCGTTACCGGGCATTTAGCAAACTCATGTACCATGATGGACTAACAGGCTTGCTCAACTATATAGCCTTAAAACGGTGGTTAGACGTTGAGCTGGCTCGGTGCCTACGACTGAACAAACCGCTTAGTTATATCATGCTCGATCTTGACCATTTCAAGCAGGTTAATGACCAGCACGGCCACTCGGTTGGTGACCGAGTACTGAAGTCTCTCTCCCAGCTACTAACAGAACGGCTACGTGAATCCGATCAAGTCGGTCGTTACATCGGTGAAGAATTTGCTATCATAATGCCAGATACCGATGCTGAGTTGGCACATCAAATTATCGATGATTTACGCAATCGTTTTACGCAGTTAAGCTTCCAGAGCGAAACTGGCGAATTTAGCTGTAGTTTCAGCGCAGGTATATCCTGTACATCTGCCTTCGCCCAGCAGGAGCTTTTGATCGAAGCGGCTGAGAATGCTCTTTATCAGGCCAAAGAATCAGGCCGCAACCAAACCATTCTGCACCATGAGTGCCAAAAGTGAAAAAACAGAGCAGCCAACAAATCAATCGTAGTACTCCATGGGTGGCGTTACTCGTAGGCTTATTGCTGAGTTATCTGGGATTTCAGGTCTCCGTGGAACTGGAAAACCGTACCATCCAGGCTGAGCATCAGGACATTGCAGACCTGGCTATTGATGCGTTAAATCAGGAGCTGGCCGTCAGCCAGGGTATTTTATCTAGCATCCGGTCATTTTTCCTGGCGTCAACGCATGTCAGCAGGAGCGAGTTCAAGCTATTTACCGAAATCGAACTCAAAAAGCGACCATCGATACAGGCGCTGGAATGGGTACCAGGCGTCAGTCATGAGCTGAGGGAAGACTACCGCCTGCGCGCTGTG
>JASJFV010000065.1:0-5682 GCA_033791885.1 Gammaproteobacteria bacterium
GAAAAGGGCCGCCTGGGTCGAATGATAGATACGGTCGGGTATGTCTCCTTTGATGAATCACTGATTAGCCACATCCACCTGCGTGTCGAAGGCTGGATTGAAAAACTTTATGTTGCCAACGAAGGTGAACGGGTGAAAAAAGGAGATCCCTTATTCGAACTCTATTCTCCTGCACTGGTGAATGCGCAGGAAGAGTACCTGGAAGCACTTAAATCGAATAATCAGCGTCTCATCGGATTTTCACGTGACCGGTTGTTATCGCTGGACATCTCCGCTGACCAGGTGGAGAAGCTGAGAAAGACGCGTAAGGTGAAACAGAACGTGACATTCCGTGCGCGACAGGACGGCATAGTGACATCCCTGAGCACGCCACAGGGTATGTTCGTCAAACCGGCTACACGCGTGATGTCGCTGGTTGATCTATCAAGGGTCTGGGTGCAGGTTGAAGTGTTTGAACGACAGGCTGGTTGGGTGGACAATGGCCTGCCGGCAGAAATGACACTGGCATTTTTACCCGGTCGCACCTGGGAAGGCGATGTCGTCTATGTTTACCCGGAGCTGGATAAAAAGACACGTACCTTGAGGGTCAGGCTGCAGTTTGATAATCCGGAAGAAAACCTGAAGCCAAACATGTATGCAAACGTAAAGCTGTATGCCGGCATTAAAGACGACATACTGTTTGTTCCAAGCGAAGCCATCATCAACAGTGGCAGAATGACACGCGTTCTGATTGCAAAGGAAGGAGGAAAATTTTTCGCGCGAGAAGTTAAAACCGGTATTGAATCAGGAGAGTACACCGAGATTATTAAAGGTTTGCAGGAGGGTGAAAAAGTCGTTGTATCAGGACAGTTCCTGATCGACTCTGAGGCCAGTCTGAAAGGAAGTTTGACGCGTATGAGTGACGGAGAATGAGACAATGATTGTATTCATTATCAACTGGTCACTGAAGAATCGGTTCATGGTTCTCGTCTTCACTGCCGTACTCGTTGCCTGGGGAATCAACTCAGTTCGAACTATTCCGCTTGACGCAATACCAGATTTATCTGATGTTCAGGTAATCGTCAAGACTTCATATCCCGGCCAGGCGCCGCAGGTGGTTGAAGATCAGGTTACCTACCCGATGACCACAGCGATGTTGTCAGTGCCTAAAGCAACTACGGTGCGTGGTTATTCTTTTTTTGGTGATTCCTATGTCTATATCATTTTTGAAGACGGCACGGACCCATACTGGGCACGTTCACGTGTGCTGGAATACCTCAACCAGGTAACGGCCAGTCTTCCTCCGCAGGCAGTCCCTTCCCTGGGGCCGGATGCGACGGGCGTTGGCTGGGTCTATCAGTATGCACTGGTTGACCGTAGCGGCAAGACAGATCTTGCCGAATTACGTAGTCTACAGGACTGGTTTCTCAAGTTTGAGTTGCAGACCGTGAATGGTGTATCAGAAGTCGCCACTATTGGGGGCATGGTTAAACAATACCAGGTGGTGATTGATCCCAATAAGTTACGCGCCTATAACATTCCACTTAGCAAGCTAAAAAGTTCGATACAACGTGCAAACCAGGAAGTCGGCGGTTCGGTCATTGAAATGGCTGAGGCAGAATACATGGTTCGTGCCACGGGATATATTTCTAAAAAACAGGATCTCGCAAGTATTGTCGTGTCCATGAGTGAAAATGGCACACCGATTCAGTTGTCAGACATTGCCGATATTCGCACTGGACCGCAGATGCGCCGCGGCATTGCTGAACTGGATGGCGAAGGAGAAGTGGTTGGCGGTGTAGTAGTGATGCGGTTTGGTGAGAATGCGTTGACGACCATTGAAAACGTCAAGATGAAGCTCAAAGAATTGCAGAATGGCTTGCCTGAGGGCGTAGAAATCGTTGAAACGTATGATCGCTCAACCCTGATTAATCGTGCAGTAGATACATTGAATAGAAAGCTGGTTGAAGAGTTCATTGTGGTTGCACTGGTTTGCCTGGTCTTCCTGTTTCATTTGAGATCTGCACTGGTCATTGTTCTGTCGCTACCGGTAGGTATTTTAGTGGCGTTTATTATCATGCACTCACAGGGCATTAACGCCAATATTATGTCGCTCGGCGGCATTGCCATTGCTATCGGTGCCATGGTCGATGCAGCTATTGTGATGATCGAAAATGTGCATAAACACATAGAACGTGAAGGCAATGCGGAGTTCGATCATTGGGAACTGGTTCGTAAGGCATCAATTGAAGTCGGGCCGCCCCTGTTCTTTTCACTATTAATCATCACTCTGTCATTTTTGCCGGTATTCACCCTGGAAGCGCAGGAAGGAAAAATGTTTGCACCGCTGGCATTTACCAAGACCTTTGCCATGGCTGCCGCGGCATTCCTTTCGATTACACTGGTACCTGTTCTGATGGGGTATTTTGTCCGTGGACATATTACACCCGAGCATAAAAACCCGGTGAACCGTTTACTGATAGCGATCTATGGGCCAGTTATAAAACTGGTGCTGAAAGCGCCGGTTGTTGTTCTTATTCTTGCACTGACCGTAGCAGCCAGTGGTGTATACCCATTGACCAGGCTTGGATCTGAATTCATGCCTGATCTGGATGAAGGCGACATTATGTACATGCCAACCACTTTTCCCGGGATATCTATCGGTAAAGCGCAACAGCTGCTGCAGCAAACGGATAAACTGATCAAAACAGTGCCGGAGGTCAAGTCTGTATTTGGCAAAATCGGGCGGGCAGATACTGCCACTGATCCAGCACCTTTGACAATGATAGAAACAACAATACAGCTTAAGCCGCGCAGTGAGTGGCGACCGGGAATGACCACAGATAAGTTACGCCGCGAGCTTGATCAGTTGATTAAATTCCCCGGCCTCACTAATGCTTTCGTTATGCCGATCAAGACGCGTATCGACATGCTGGCGACTGGGATTAAAACCCCGGTAGGTATCAAGGTCGCTGGACCCGACCTCGATGTCATACAGGAAATTGGCAAGGACGTTGAAAAGGTCATCCTGACTGTGCCGGGAACGGTATCAGCCTATTCTGAAAGGGTAGCAGGTGGGCGATATGTCACCGTTGACATACGCCGCCGTGATGCTGGCAGACTGGGTTTGAATATTGCTGATATTCAGTCAGTTATTATGGCGGCAGTCGGCGGAATGAATGTTTCTCAGAGTGTTGAAGGTCTTGAGCGTTATCCAATCAATATTCGCTACCCGCGTGATGTGCGTAATTCGGTCGAGAAATTGCGCAATCTGCCGATAGTGACACCTGCAGGCGCAAGAATATCCCTCGGTGAAGTTGCCGATATACGTATTGAGTCAGGGCCGGCAATGATCAAGTCGGAAGATGCACGATTGAATGGCTGGACCTTTGTTGATATCGAGGGACGTGACCTGGGTTCTTACGTTACCGAAGCACAGCGAACCGTCTCAGAGCAGGTGAAATTACCGGCGGGATATTCCATATCATGGTCTGGTCAGTATGAGTACATGGTGCGTGCGAAGGAAAGATTAACCCAGGTAGTACCTGTTACTCTGGCTATCATTTTGCTTTTACTGTATTTCAATTTTAGAAACTTTACTGAAGTCCTGATCATTATGGGTACGTTGCCGTTGGCTCTCACAGGCGGCTTCTGGTTGCTTTATTTACTGCAATACAACATGTCAGTAGCGGTCGGCGTTGGATTTATTGCGCTGGCCGGAGTGGCAGTGGAGATTGGTGTAGTTATGCTGGTCTATTTGAACCAGGCATGGCAGAAGATGAACGCAGACAGGCATGGACAGCCAGCAATCGAAGATTTGAAAGCAGCGGTAGTCAATGGTGCCTTATTAAGAGTACGGCCGGTAATGATGACCGTGGCAGCTATCATCGCTGGCCTGCTACCCATAATGCTGGGTAGTGGAACCGGTTCTGAAGTGATGCGGCGGATCGCAGCGCCGATGGTAGGCGGGATGGTCAGTGCGACCTTGCTAACTCTTATTATCATCCCGGCAGTTTTTATGTTGTGGAAGAAGCGGGAGATCAACAGAAGGTAGCAGGACGGTTATGCGTTACGTTATACATAAAGCAAAAACTGTATCACATAAAATTGCTTTTTTGTTTTACCTTGACACTTGAAACCTGACACTTGACACTTGGCTCAATGAATTCTCTTAACGAAAATGGCAGTGCATTACGGATCGTACTGGGCATGGCCTGCTTTATAATTATCGTTGCCGGCATGAAGGCCGCCGCCTCGATTATTGTCCCATTCCTGCTTTCAGCCTTTATTGCTATTCTGTGTGCACCGGTCATTAATTCTCTTAAAAACAAGGGCATGCCAATGTGGATGGCATTGGCTACCGTTGTTGCAATGATTGGCATTGCCGGTACCCTGGTGATATCCATACTGGGGAATTCTATCCACAGCTTTTCTACTCAATTACCGGAATATCAGGCCAGGCTGCAGGGTGAGATAAATGCTTTATCTGAATGGCTTAATGCCCGTGGTATAAACTGGTATGACGCTGAATTAAGGCAGTATATCAATCCGAATATAGCACTGGGCTTTGTCGGTCGCGTATTTAACGGACTTGGTAATCTGCTGGCAAATGGATTTCTGATCTTTCTAACGGTGATGTTTCTGCTATTTGAAGGCGTCGCTCTGAAAGACAAGATACTGTTAATCACAGGCAGTGCTGTAAACAGGCAGACTGAGCAGATATCTGCGTTTTTGCAAAGCGTTAACAAGTACATGGCGATCAAAAGTATGACTAGCCTTGGCACCGGGATGCTGATTTCTTTCTGGATGTGGGTGCTGGGAGTAGATTATGCGCTGCTGTGGGGCTTGCTGGCATTTCTGCTTAATTACATCCCCAATATAGGCTCAATTATCGCCGCGATTCCAGCCGTGCTGCTGGCGCTGGTTACCGGCGGTCCGGTTATCGCCTTCTGGGTGATCGCAGGCTATTTGCTGGTCAATATGCTGGTGGGAAATCTCATTGAGCCCAAATTCCTCGGTGACAAGCTCGGGCTTTCTACGCTGGTGGTGTTTCTTTCCCTTGTCTTCTGGGGCTGGGTACTCGGTACTACGGGTATGTTTCTCTCTGTACCGTTGACGATGGTGGTCAAGTTAGCATTGGAAGCACGTCCGGAGACACGTTGGATTGCTGTCTTGCTTGGAACAGGCAAAATAACGCCAGAAGAGGCATAAATGTAAGGATTACGTGTTCGGTTTTCAGTGTTCTGTGGAAAGTGCTATACGTTGTTGATGCATGATAACTAACGTAAAAGAGATTGAACAAAACGTTAACTGTATACAAGATATTGCGCATTATTCTTTATAGTACCGAAAACCGAAAACCGAATTCTTTTCAATAACTATATGGCACTCAGCCTAACCGGCTGCCTGCGTGCACCCCATGTTCCCGGAGGCCCGTCAAATACACCCGGTACCTGAGTACCGCAGCTTTGACAACGGCCGCTGGCATCAAGATGCCAGTCACCCAACTGGTACTGATTGCGTTCAATTACTTTGACACCGCAGCCATGACAATAGGTGCTGCCGCCGGCCGCATCGCTGATGTTCCCGGTATAGGCATAGTGCACGCCGTTTTCCATGGCAATGCGGCGTGCCTTGCTTAGCGTTTGTTCTGGGGTAGCGGGACTGTCCTGCATCTTCCAGTCAGGATGAAAGGCTGAAAAG
>JASJFV010000066.1:0-27173 GCA_033791885.1 Gammaproteobacteria bacterium
GGAGTCGTTCCAGAAATAGGCCTCCTCATAGTTCGACAAAGCAAAATTCAATTCGTATAGCAGGAGCAGACACTTTAATTTCTCGGTTGAATAAGAAGAAATTTCCTCAATAGTTATGTTCTGATTAGCCAACTCCAGGGCCACCATTATTTTTTTTATTTTTTTTATTTTTTTCTGCTAGTGGATCTGCAGGATTTGGGCTGCCGCATCTACACATTCATTACTACCTTGCGCTATGTGCTGGAAGCAGCGGCGAAATTCGGCAAGCGAGTGTTAGTACTGGATCGACCTAACCCGGCTGGGCGTCCGGTGGAGGGGCTGACACTGCGTCCGGGCTGGGAGAGTTTCGTCGGCGCGAGTCTCTTGCCCATGCGTCACGGCCTCACTATGGGCGAACTGGCCCTATGGTTTGTTCATACCCTGAATCTGGATGTGCAATGTGATGTATTGACCATGGAGGGTTGGGCACCCAAGACCGGACCGGGCTACGGGTGGCCGCTGAGCGACCGCAGCTGGATCAATCCCAGTCCCAACGCACCCAATCTCTCGATGGCACGCTGCTATGCTGGCACAGTCATGCTGGAGGGCACGACCCTGTCTGAGGGGCGTGGTACCACGCGGCCTCTGGAGCTGTTCGGGGCACCGGACCTGGAACCTCGAAAGCTACTGACGGAGATGCAGCTGCTTGCTCCCCAATGGCTGCAGGGATGTCGTCTACGCGAGTGCTGGTTCGAGCCCACCTTCCACAAGCATGCAGGAAAGCTGTGTGCCGGCGTGCAGATTCATGTGGAGGAGGCGGTCTATGACCACGATACATTCCGACCCTGGCGGCTGATGGCCCTGGCCTTCAAAGCGTTGCGCCGACAGCGGCCGGACTACGAGCTTTGGCGAGACTTCCCCTACGAGTATGAAGTCGACCGTCTTGCTATTGATCTGATCAATGGCAGTGAGCTCCTGCGCCAGTGGGTGGACGACCCGGAGGCTACGCCGGAAGACCTGGAAGCCCTTGCAGGGGCAGACGAAGCAGTATGGATAGCTGAGCAGGAAGCGGTAACGTTGTATCGGTGAATTACTCTGGGAGCTATTTAACACCAGTATAAGAACTGCTATAGCTGAATTCCCTGTTATTAGTATCGTGGGGTTTCAAGAATATCGACAAATCAGATCATAAATGATGTTTCCCGCTACTAAGCCAGGTTAATAATCAGGAAAAGTTAAACATTCCCCTTATTTTACCCCTGCAGCACGGAGATAGGGCGATCTCAAAAAGCAGAATGTTGTGTTCTTTGTCATCGGTTGTTGTTGATAAATACCCAGTATCTGCGGATGGAAAATGATGTCTTATAAAACTCACATGCTAGCCCAGACCCCCTGTTAGTAATCTTCTCCTTAGGAGAGTGATGCTGTATATCGTTCTGCATGAGCATGTAATTGAAAACTGGAAACGCATTCTTCGAAATAGCACCTAAGGTCGCCTCGTTTTATTACTAGATGCAGACAATATGAATGTAGGTGCTAAAGCTTTCTGTCGGCGCAACTAGTTGATGCAACATATGTGTTAATCAGTTGAGACCACTGCTATAAATACATATTTTTGGCCTCATCAGCCGTTACCATAAACTCTTCCTAGCTAACCGTATTTTCAAGTGTGCCTATCGGTTCGATATTTATTTTTACCATGTCACCCTGTTGCAAATATCGCGGTGGTTTGAAGCCCATGCCAACACCGGCTGGTGTCCCGGTTGCAATGATATCACCAGGTTCAAGCGTCATCGTGCGTGAGAGTGTTTCAATCAGTGTAGGTATATCAAAAATAAGGCTTGCGATGACATCGTCCTGACGTAACTCACTGTTTACCGATGTCTGTACCCGCAACAGGCTTACGTCGGCGATGGCATCAGCGGTGACTATCGCCGGCCCCATCGGACAAAAACCGTCAAGGCTTTTACCGAGGAACCATTGCTGATGATCGCGCTGCAGACGACGTGATGTCACATCGTTCAATATCGTGTAACCATACACGTGTTGCATGGCATCAGCGTACTTTATTCCTCGTCCGCCCTGTCCAATAATCACAGCCAGTTCACCTTCGTAATCGGTTGATGCTGTCGGGTCCAGCGCTGCCGGTATCGGTTCATTCGTCCCGATCACTGAAGTGGTGGCCTTGGTAAAGAAAATAGGTTTTTCAGGTAAGTTGTTTTGCCCGCCGTTGTCAAACACAGCACTGGCGCTCTGTAATTCCTTAATGTGCTCACGATAATTTTTTCCAATGCAAAAGACATTCCGTCGAGGTTTTGGAATGGGAGCGAGAATGCGGACATGATCAAGTGCAATGCGTCCAACCTCCTCACAGGCAGCCGCTTGCGCTCTTTCCTGCGCAGTTGGTCCCTGTGCAATAAAGTCAAGCATGTTGCCGGGTAGTTCACTTGCGGCAATGCTGAGATCAACAACCTCATTTCGTTCTTGATCGAGGATGCCGATGCAAACCCGAGATCCTTGCGAAAATGTAATTAAATGCATAATGTCATTCTTTCTGGGTGCATGAGAACAAAGACCAGATTACCAAATAACTTTTGCTGAGAAAATTGAAAGTTAGAAATTGTACAGCTCGAAAGGAAGGGAATTGAATTTATACAGGATTGTGTAGACGGAAAAGGAGTTCGAGCGAGCTTTTATTTCGGTTTTAAATTCTATTTTAAACCACCCCGCTATCTAATGATTCACTGAAACTTGCTTAAAACATCTCCATCCGGAAAGACTTCAGAGTACGCGCCTTATATGCTTCTGAATTTATTTCTGTACTCATCGTTGTTTCTAATTTTTTTTCGTTCCAGATATCGTAGCAGGAACATCGGTATTTCCAACAGCGATGAGCAGCGCCATCCGAACTGATTGCTTCTGTGTTGTGTAGGCAGCCTAACCGGGCATAACTAATTCAGCTATTTCAATCAAATTCGAATGATAACCCTGCCCTGAATAACCAACAAAATTAGTCAATATTTCGATGTTGACCGAGTTGAAAATCACCCTTGCCTATATAGGTGAAAAAGAGTATTTTTAGTATTTCCATATAAAATTTGTGGCATTGATCACAGAAATAATAAGCCATCTAAAGGGAGCCGGTTATGAAAAGAATAATATTTGTGTCCATATTTTTATTTTCATGGATTGGACTTTTCAGTAATTCAGCCTACGCGAAATCAGATGATAAGGCGGCAGGAAAAGGCTGTTTAAGCTGCCACAAGGGTATCGAAGACATCCGAGATCAGAAGAGTGCCATGATGGCTATGATCAACTCATTAGGCACATCACACGGTGATGCTGATGGCTGTGTGATGTGCCATGGTGGTGATCCGACAGCATCAGAAGCCAATGCAGCACACGGGAAATCTCCCGAGTCATTAGTTAAGGCACAAGGTCCGCAAACTTTTTATCCTGATCCCGGTGCAATGGATGTAAACAAGTTCAGCTGTGGGCAGAGTGCCTGCCACCAGGGATATTCAGAACGTGTAGAGAAGTCATTAATGAATACCGAAGCAGGCAAGATTCAGGGCAACCTGCATACCTGGGGTATCGAAGAAGTTCAAAATCACAAGGTTCCATGGGGCAATTATGATGTAAAAGATGGCGACGGCCCGGTACCGGTCGTTGGTACTGACATGTATAAAGCCTACATGAAGGATATGATCGCAGCACATAAAGATCAGTTTCCTACCGAGTTAACGCAAATACCGAACCCCACTGTTGAAGAGATTGAGAAAAACCCGAAACTTGCCGGCTTCACCTACCAGCGACAGCAATGCCAACGTTGTCACGTTACTGTAAAAGGGCGCGAAAAACGCGGTGATTATAGAGGCCAGGGCTGTTCTGCCTGTCATATCCCTTATGGCAACGAGGGCATCTATGAAGGCAATGATCCAACAGTCAATAAAGCTGAAAAAGGGCACATGCTGACGCATCAGATGCAGGCAACACGCAAATCAGAGGTGCACCATAATGACATTACCTATTCTGGTATCCCTGTTGAGAGCTGCAACTCCTGCCACAACCGGGGTAAACGCATAGGCGTGACTTACCAGGGCCTGATGGAATTCCCTTATGGTTCTCCATTTAATGTAGATGGTAAGAAACAACCAAAATTGCATACCAAGAGATACCTGTTTATTTCTGATGATCTTCATCATCAGATCAAGAGTCGTCCAGGCAACCCTGAAGGCGGCTTATTATGCCAGGATTGTCACACCACTATTGATATGCATGGTGACGGCAATATCCCGGGTACCACACTGGCACAGGTTGAAATCGAATGCCAGGACTGTCATGGCACACCTGATCAGTTTCCGTGGGAATTGCCGCTGGGCCACGGTGAAGAGTTTGGCAAAAAGCTGAGCGATCAAGGGCGTGGCCTGTCACCGAGTCTTCTCGCCGAAACAGCGGCTTTTGCAACCACCTATGAGAAGAAAGACGGTTACCTGCTAACTGCCCGCGGTAATCCATACGGTAATGTTGTTAAAGATGGAAACAAGGCCATTCTTCATTCTGCCACCGGCAATGACTTTGAGATTCCGCTGCTGAAACAGTTGAAGACGGATAATGCCTGGAAAAGCCCGGACGCAATGGTGGCGATGAGCCGTGTTGAAAAACACGCCAAAAGCCTCGAATGTTATGCCTGTCATGCCTCGTGGGTGCCTCAGTGCTATGGTTGCCACGTCAATGTTGACTATGGCAATGATAAAGATGGCAAGCCAAAGCATGATACTGACTGGATCGCTTCAGGCAGCAAACGTAATCCAGATGGCTCAACGGCAGAATCGCCGCTTGGAACGAAGGGCATTCAAAGTCCGGGCAAAGTAGAAGAAACTCGCGCCTACCTGCGTTGGGAAGAGCCAATTCTAGGTATTAACGGTGAAGGCCGTGTGACTCCACTGATGCCGGGCTGCCAGATTGTTTACACAGTGCGTGCCCGCGATGGCAAAGTCGTAGCACTTGACCAGGTTGCATTGTCAAAGGATGAGCAGCAGGAACTGGGGCAGGAAAGAACACCTCTTGCACTGGATATGGCACCAGTCCAGCCTCACTCAGCACAGCGTAAGGCGAGGACCTGTGAATCCTGTCACAACAATCCAAAGGCAATGGGTTACGGTATTTCCGGCGGTGTATTTCAGACACGTTATCCGGAGGATATTGTTGAAGACCTGATTGATCAGAAAACCGGCAAGGTGATTCCAAAGAATTACCAGATCCAGATACCAAAAATCGAGGCACTGGATTTTGACTGGTCAACTATTATCAAGGATGGTCAGCAGGTACAGACCGTTGGCACACACTGGCCATTGTCCCGCGCTCTGCCCAAGGAGATGCGCGACGCAATGGATCGCACCGGACTATGCATGGGCTGTCATCGCGAAATGACCAATGAACAGCTGTGGTCGAAGGTGTCGACCGATGGTCAGCTGAATGATGAGCAACACATCGAGTTAATGAACAAGTTGCTCAGAGAATTTGCTGCAAGCAAAAAATGAGCAGTAAAATTAGTGCTCACCGACCTGTCAGGTCGGTGAGCATTTGTTTGTCTGCTGTTGCAGTGATCCCTACCCAGGCAGTTATATGAAAAATAAATACATCAACGCTTACACGGTAACTGCGGCAATCATTGTGATTACCGCGCTGCTCTTCTTTTTCACCAATGATGAGACGAATGATAGTGCGGATATTATCTTGAGCAATAATTCGAGTAATAGTCCGACTTCTATTGCCGGTGAGGCCTCTGAAACAGCGAATGCTTTTCCCGCAGCATCTATAGAGAGCAGGCCAATTGTGGCTGGTCCGCACAAATCACATGATCCGCATTCTTCGCTGACAGCCGAAAAACATATCCAGGTTGCACTTCAGCATAAGCAGGAAGGTCGGATGTTTGAAGCAATCCAGTCACTGTCTATGGCCATTGCAAAATACAGTGATAACGTTGATCTGTATGCCGTGCGAGCCAGTCTTTATATGGAACAGGGTAAACCTGCTGCCGCCTTACAGGATTTGCAGCAGGCATTAAAGCTTGCACCTGATGATGCCGCCTTATTGACTAATCGGGCGCAGGTATATCGACAGTTCGGGCAAATCGCAGAGGCATTGGCTGATCTTGATCAAGCCATCAAGATAAACCCCGATTTGCTGCCAGCAAGGTTCAACCGTGGGACGATTTATTACAGTAGTGAAGAGTATAAGCGCGCGCTTGACGACTTTGATCAATGCATTGCGATCGATCCGCATGAAGCAGGTCCCTATTTTAACCGGGCATCAACGAAGCAGGCGCTGGGTGATACTGTAGGTGCGAAAAATGACCTGAACCGTTTTATACAATTAAGTAGCAGTGAGCAATGGAAATCAACGGCTCGGGAATTATTAATGCGATGGGAAAAAGAAGACTCCAGTACTGTTAACGAAGTACCAAAATCATGAGAATAATTGCAACCAGGCTGACAGGTATTATCTTTATTTTCTTTTTACTGGTTGTTTCTGTGCATGGTTCAAGCGCAGACAGTGGAGCAATATACACGTTTCAGCAGCTACTGGCCGACGGTAGCTTATTGCTGGAACAACCTGAGGGGTATATTAAGAAAGTACCTGAAGAAAACCCGGTCCTGTCTTACGAGTACGCCCTGCAGCATAAAGATAAAAAGCTGGCAGTCAGGTATGCAATAAGACCGATCGACATGGTGCAAATAGACTATGAAGATCCGCATAATGCAGCCCCTGAACCCAATCACCTGTTTCCAATGCTGTTTCAGACGCTAGTTTCCGATTTTTCGCGCGGCAGCAACAGTCCTAGTAATGAGTATTCAGCAAGTGATGCGAAAAGTAAATTTAATGCTGACTGGGCCGCTGCTGCTGTGATGGATGTGAACCCTGAATTCTCGACTGAATATGAGCAGTTGTTGTTGCTTGCCCTGCATAAAAACAATGCCTCGGATGCTTACGTCATAATTTTGTTTGATGAATATACATCAGTAAAACCTGAAATTGATTTGTTGCTAGGGAGTCTCAGGTTCAACAAGTAGTCGCTGTTTTTAAAATAAAGAGTCCTGGGGAGTGCTTTACTAAATTGACCACTCCATTTTAATCAATGTCAGCAATTATCTATCAGTAACTGAATAATCACGTATATGCTCAACAGTCTTCCCGTCTGTCTTTACAGGGCATAAAAAAACCACCCAGGAGGGTGGTAGAAAAGTGATCAGGAAACGGTTTGTTATGGGAAGAACAGTTAGTTCAGCCGGCACAACCCGAATACCTGATCTGGACAGGGATCAGAGGCGCATCCCTGACATAGGAGGAATTTTAACGTTTGTTTAGCCAGTCACCGATAGCCGGGGTAACTTCTTTCTGCGCACGGCCACTGACATAGATGCCGATATGGCCGCCGGGGAAGGCGAGTTCTGTATAGTCATCACTTCCCACCAGGCCACCGAGCGGCTTTGATGCATCAGGTGGCACCAGGTGATCCTGCTGGGCATAGATATTGAGAACCGGGCAGCTAATATTAGCGAGGTTGACGACGTTGTCGCCAATCTCAACTTCACCGGCCATCAGGGCATTTTTCTGGTAAAAATCCTTGATGAACTGGCGGAATGTTTCACCTGCCTGGTCCGGGCTGTCAAATATCCATTTTTCCATACGAAGGAAATTCTTCACCTTCTTCGGGTCGTCCAGAACATCAACCATATTGACGTATTTCTGTCCTGTCAGACTGAATGGTTTTAGTGACAGGAAGGTCCAGTTGAGCAATTCACCAGGAATATTTCCAATTGTATCAACCAGCAGGTCGATATCAATATGCTGTACCCATGATGAAAGTAAATTGTCCGGTGTCTGAAAATCAACCGGCGTCACCATGGTAACCAGGTTGCGTACCTTATCCGGGTGCATAGAGCTATAGCACAGGCTGAATGTTCCACCCTGGCAGATACCCAGTATATTGATGCTGTCCAGACCATGTTCCTCACAGATGTGATCGACACAGCGATCGATATAGCCGTTTATGTAGTCATCCATAGTAAGGGCATAATCGGAGCTATCAGGATATCCCCAGTCGATCAGGTAGACATCCTGCCCGCTATCGAGCAAGCCGCGAATGGTAGAGCGGTCTTCCTGGATATCTGTCATATATGGGCGGTTAACCAGTGCATAAACAATCAGCAGAGGGGCTTCATTGCTGGCTTCTACACCTTCCGGATGGTCATAGCGGTAGAGAACGAGCTTGTCTTCTTTGTAGACTGCGGTTCGTGCCGTTACGCCTGTATCGATTTCACCTGCGTCAATCAGGTTTTCTATACCGTGACCAAGCTTACGACTATAGTCAGCCATTTCCTCGGCGAGCTTGTCAGGGCGAATCTGAAAATTAATCATGTCTTATCCTCCTGCGGGAATCAGTTTGTTGAGCGCTTGACCGCAGGCGCTTTCTTCTTGCGCAGCGAGGCCTTCTTCTTGGTTGCTTTCTTTACAGTCTTAACCGCTTTTTTTGTTGCTGGTTTACTGGCAGCAGCCTTGCTCTCTGCCTGCATTTTCATTACTTCTCGACGCAGTGCTGCTACTTCAGAACCCAGTTTCTTGTTCTCCCGCCGTTGTTCCTGCATACGAATCTGTATGGTGCGAAGATCATCGCGCGTCGGAATATTCATCGTGCTCAGAGACTCATTGAGAATCTCACCGTAACGGCTTTTCAGTACCATCAGTGAATTGACCAGGCGACCATGCAATTTTGTGTAGTCTTCTGTCGTGACATCTTCGGCATAAAGTTCCTCACAGCAACCGACCCAGGTGTCATAGAGTTGCCGAGCCGATTCGACCGGGGAATCACCGATCTTCTGCTGCAGCAGCTTGGCTGATTTCTCACCCATACTGCTGAAAAATAGACTGTACTCAGCCATGGCTTCCTGATAGTCCATAACTGCCTGCATCAGGCTCTGGTATTGTGTCTGGCTTTCGCGTGTGTAACCAAGTCCGGGGGTGCCAAGGATTCGTTCCAGATGCTCCTTGACATCGCCATGTGGCATGCCACGCAAGGTGTCACCCGGCACCGGTGATAAGGCTGAGGCCGTCCGGTTCCAGTTATCCATCGGCATTTCCCAGAAAGCTGTTGACTGCTTAAAAGGATTGTTGCCTGGTGTCTGATGAAAGCTTTCAGTGAGTCCGGAAAGCATTTTTGACCAGGCATCAGATACATTTTCCTGCCCATTGGCTGCCTGCATAGCCTGTTCAGCCATCTGGAAATAGTTTTTACCCTGATCCATCATCTTGCTGAAAAAATCCTGCTTTGCTGCTGGCATGGAACCCTGAACAGCACTCCACCAGTGCTCCATGGACTGTTCCCACGGATTAGCTGGAGGCTGCTTGACTCCGAGCGCCTGTTGTTGCATGTTATTCCACTGTTCCCAGTACTGGCGCTGGGTGCTCATCCAATCGTCATTCCAGAATGCGTTCTTGGTCATGATCATCTACTCGTCTTTGTTGGTTGCATATCAGCCTATCATCCAAAATTGTGCAATGCAACAAAAAGTTTGTGCATTGCAGCATATTTTGTTTTAATGACTCAATTACAGATATACCAGAAACCATAATTTAGATAGAGGAGAGTTAGCATGAGTGATGATGTAGTAATCGTTGCAGCAGGCCGTACCGCAGTAGGCAATTTCAGTGGCACACTTTCAGGAATACCGGCAACCGAACTGGGTGCGGTAGTTATTAAGGGACTACTTGAACAAACCGGTGTCGCCGCTGACCAGGTAGACGAAGTAATACTCGGCCAGGTGCTGACTGCCGGGGTTGGCCAGAATCCTGCACGACAGTCTGTGCTCGCAGCTGGTCTGCCTGATACTGTGCCTGCAATGACCATCAACAAGGTTTGCGGTTCCGGGCTTAAAGCTGTGCATCTGGCGATGCAGGCGGTGGCCTGCGGCGATGCAGACATTGTAATAGCCGGTGGGCAGGAAAATATGAGCCTGTCCTCGCACGTACTGCCCGGATCCCGGAATGGTACCAAGATGGGTGAATGGAAGATGATTGACAGCATGATCACCGATGGCCTGTGGGATGCATTCAATCAGTACCATATGGGTGTTACGGCGGAAAATATCGCTAAAAAGTATGAGTTTAGCCGTGATGGCCAGGATGCCTTTGCTGCGGAATCACAGCGTCGCGCAGAAGTAGCACAGAAAAATAATGTATTTGATGCGGAAATTATTCCGGTCGAAGTACCACAACGTCGTGCCGACCCTATTGTGTTCAAACAGGATGAGTTCCCACGCCATGGTACAACAGCAGAAAGCCTGGGTAAGTTGCGTGCAGCCTTCGATCGCGAAGGGACAGTAACTGCCGGTAATGCCTCGGGCATTAATGATGGTGCTGCAGCAGTTATGGTAATGAAGCGTTCCAAAGCAGATGAACTGGGTCTTGAGCCGCTGGTATCTATTGTTTCTTTCGCCAGCGCCGGTGTCGACCCTGCAATTATGGGTACAGGCCCGATTCCTGCTTCCACAAAATGTCTCGAGAAGGCAGGCTGGCAGGTAGCTGACCTTGACCGCGTTGAGGCAAACGAAGCTTTCGCTGCACAGGCAATGTCAGTCAATCAGGAAATGGGCTGGGATATCGACAAAGTCAACGTAAACGGTGGTGCTATAGCACTTGGACATCCAATAGGTGCATCTGGCTGCCGGGTTCTGGTATCCTTGATCCACGAAATGAAGCGCAGCGATTCAAAAAAAGGTCTCGCAACCTTGTGTATTGGCGGTGGTATGGGTGTCGCCATGGCAGTAGAGAAGGCCTGAGGATATGTCTGCATATACCATGTATAGGAGGATATATAGATGTCTGAAAGGCAAAGAGTGGCATTGGTCACAGGCGGCTGCGGCGGCATAGGCAGTGCTATCTGCCAACGTCTCGCAAAGGATGGATTCAAGGTAGCAACCAATTATCGGAGCAAGGAGAAGGCCGAGAAGTGGCAGCAGGAGATGCACGAGCACGGTGTAGATGGCGTGATCTATGAAGCTGATGTCTGCGATTTTGATCAATGCCAGCAGATGATTTTGGCCATAGAAAAAGATCTGGGCGGGCTGGATGTGATAGTAAACAATGCTGGAATCACACGTGATACCACGATGCGTAAAATGGAAAAAAAGCAATGGGATGATGTCATCTGCACAAATCTCAATAGTGTTTTCCATGTCGTACGACCTGCCTTGAATAGTATGATTGAGCGAGGTTTTGGACGGATTATTAATATCGCGTCCATTAATGGCCAGAAGGGTCAGATAGGGCAGACCAATTATTCTGCTGCCAAGGCGGGTATGCATGGTTTTACCAAGGCACTGGCGCAGGAAGTTGCTGGTAAAGGGATCACTGTTAACACGGTTTCCCCGGGCTATGTTGCTACAGAGATGGTGATGGCTGTGCCGGAGGCAATACGCGAAAAAATCATCGCCCAGATTCCGGTCGGTCGTCTCGGTCTACCGGATGAAATCGCGGCGGCGATTTCCTACCTGGTTTCTGATGAAGCGGGGTTTGTAACCGGTTCAGATCTGTCTATCAATGGCGGTCAGTATATGCAGTGACCGGTTACCCTGAGCCTGGTTAACAATGGAGTAGTGGTGTGACGAAAGAACGCATTATCAAGAAGTACCCGAATCGCAGGCTCTATGATACTGCCGAGAGCAAGTACATCACATTTACAGATATTCGCGACCTGGTGATGGCAGGAATCAAATTCACAGTACAGGATTCGGCTAGCAAAGAGGATTTAACGCGACAGATCCTGATGCAAATAATTATTGAGGAAGAGTCGGGCGGAAGACCGTTGTTCTCCGCCGACATGTTGTCACAGTTGATTCGCTTCTACGGCGGTACTATGCAGGGTGTGTTCACTCGTTATCTCGAAGACAGCTTTAATATTTTTGCCAGTCAGCAAAATGATTCGAAAGAGGATTTCGTAAAAAATCCCGTGGATGCCTTCAATACTATGAACAAGAAAAACCTTGAAATGTGGAGCAATATGCAGAAAAGCTTCACTCAGGCAAGCGCGTTTAGTCCAAAAAAACCTGACAAGTCCTGAATCTTCCGTGCCCGTTTAGCTGGACGACACATACCCCTCAGTGCCCGTTCCGGGCATTTTTTTTATATAAAAGAGTAAAAAATTGTGCATCGCACAAAAAAATGCTTGACATCAGTCTGTAGTTTGCATATTGTGCACTGCAACATATGCTGCAATGCACAACAACAGGAGATTTAAAATGAACTTTGATGACACAATCGATATGGTTTCAAAAACTGCAAATGAAAACTACACCAGCCTGCGCAAGCTTGCTGAAATTAACCTGAACACCTGGGATCAGCTGGTAAGCAAGCAGATGGAAGTAATGAAGAGCTGCTTCGAAACAACTGCTAAACAGGCCGAGATGGGTAAAGACACAAAGCGTGCTGACGAACTTCTTAGCAAGCAGGCTGATCTGGCTCGTGAACTGGGTGAGCAGCTGGTTGAAGGCAATCAGCAGGTTATGTCTATTCTCGACAAAACCCGTGAAGAGTACCAGACCTGGGTTGAAGCAAGTACCGCACAGGCGAAAAGCCAGATGGAGCAGACTGCACCGGTTAAGACCAAGAAAGCTGCCTAAGCATGACGGCTGAAACAGAAATGAGCGCGAGAACTGCGCTAGTCACCGGCGGTACCGGAGGTATCGGTACCGCTATCTGTCGTCACCTGGCCAAAAAAGGCTATGACGTTGTTGCCGTTCATCATCCTGCTGAAGCAGAGCAGGCTGTAGCATGGAAGGCCGAGCAGGTCGCCGACGGTTTGAATGTCGAGACACTGTCGCTGGATGTCGCCTCTGCAGAAGAATGCAACAGCGCATTGTCGCAACTGCTGGCTGACCGGGGATCCATAGATGTAGTGGTCAACTGTGCCGGTATTACACGTGACAAAACCTTCAAGCGCATGGAAGATAATCAGTGGTATGACGTAATCAATGTCAACTTGAACAGTGTCTACAATGTTACACGTCCACTATGGGATGCAATGCTGGAAAAGGAATTTGGCCGCGTTGTAAATATTTCATCTGTGAACGGGCAGCGTGGACAATTTGGTCAGGCCAATTACTCGGCTGCCAAAGCTGGCATGCATGGCTTTACTATGGCACTGGCCCAGGAAGGGGCCACCAAAGGTGTGACAGTGAATACTGTTTCTCCTGGTTATGTGTCCACGGTTATGACCGAGGCGATTCGTGAAGATGTTCGTAATGCGATCATCTCCGGTATCCCGATGGGACGCATGGGTTCCACTGATGAGATCGCCAATGCTGTTGCATTTCTCGTCTCCGATGAGAACGGTTACATCACAGGTGCAAATCTACCAGTAAATGGTGGATTATATATGTCATAAACTGTCATTACCCGGAACAACACTTGATAGTATGCAGATGTGAAAATCTGCAGGTATTATGAGGATGGCCAGTGAGGATCCAATCGATCCTGACCTGGCCATCCTGATGGAGAAGAACCATGAGTCTACTGACTACTGATATAAGTGATGATCTTGGTGATGATGCCCGTGTCGCCGATACAGGTTTCACTGACTACGGACGCCGTTTATTGTTTGACGGCATAATCTCGACAGTCAAGTGTCACGAAGATAACTCCCTTGTTCGCCAGGCACTCGAAGAGCCAGGAAATGGTCGCGTGCTGGTAGTGGATGGCGGTGCATCTCTGCGCTGTGCACTTTTTGGTGACATGCTTGCCACACTTGCTGATGAGAATGACTGGGCAGGTCTCGTGGTCAATGGATGTATTCGTGATTCAGCCGAGATTGCCTCAATAGATATTGGCCTCAAGGCATTGGCCACCCACCCACGAAAATCGGTTAAAAGGGGAGAAGGCGAACGCGACATAACGGTTCATTTTGCCGGTATTGATTTTCGCCCAGGTGAACAACTCTACGCTGATAGTGACGGCATTGTCGTTACCGCTCAACCTGTATCGAGATCTAGATGACCAGGTATATTCAAACTTTCCAGGAGATACATCATTGAGAGGCAGAATTACCTTACAGGTATGCACTAATTAGCCTGAAATTGACGATAGAAAAAATATACTTACCTAAATAGCTACATCTATAACTAGTTACAAGATATAACCACAATGAGGATGAACAGATGAAAACACGTGAAGAACAAATCCAGGAGCTCGAGCAGGACTGGGCTAATAATTCCCGCTGGAAAGGTGTCAAAAGAGGATACAGTGCCGCTGATGTAGTGCGCCTGCGTGGTTCGGTACAGCCGGAGTACACCTATGCCCGCAATGGTGCTGAAAAGCTCTGGGAGCTGGTGCATGGTGGTGCAAAGAAAGGTTATGTGAACTGTATGGGCGCTATAACGGGCGGCCAGGCTCTGCAACAGGCCAAGGCAGGTATCGAAGCGATTTACCTGTCTGGCTGGCAGGTGGCCGCCGACGGTAATACATCTGAAACTATGTACCCTGATCAGTCTCTTTATGCCTACGATTCGGTACCCACAATGGTACGTCGTATCAATAACGCTTTTAAACGTGCCGATGAGATACAGTGGTCACGTGAAATAGAACCTGGCAATGCTGATTTTGTTGATTACTTCCTGCCTGTCGTTGCCGATGCAGAGGCTGGGTTTGGTGGAGTGCTCAATGCTTTCGAGTTGATGAAAAACATGATTTCAGCGGGTGCTGCAGGCGTTCACTATGAAGACCAGCTAGCTGCGGTTAAGAAATGCGGACACATGGGTGGCAAGGTACTTGTACCGACACAGGAAGCAGTCCAGAAACTGATTTCTGCTCGACTGGCGGCCGATGTTTGTGGTGTACCGACATTGCTGCTGGCAAGAACTGATTCTGAAGCGGCGAATCTGCTGACATCTGATGTTGACCCTAACGACAAACCGTTTTTGACTGGAGAACGTACTGCAGAAGGTTTCTATTGCGTTAAAAATGGTCTCGAACAGGCGATTTCCCGTGGTGTCGCTTATGCACCTTATGCAGACCTGGTATGGTGTGAAACAGGGGCTCCGGATATTGGCTTCGCGCGTGAATTTGCGCAGGCTGTACTGGCTGAGAACCCTGGCAAGCTGCTTGCCTATAACTGTTCTCCATCGTTCAACTGGAAGAAAAACCTCGACGACAGCACGATCGCTTCATTCCAGGACGAGCTTTCCGCGATGGGTTATAAATACCAGTTTATCACTCTGGCTGGCATCCATAACATGTGGTACAACATGTTCGATCTGGCTTATGATTATGCTCGCGGCGAAGGCATGAAACATTATGTTGAAAAAGTTCAGCAGCCAGAATTTGAAGCACGTGAAAAGGGTTATACCTTCGTCTCACATCAGCAGGAAGTGGGTGCCGGTTATTTCGACGATGTGACAACTACAATTCAGGGCGGAGAGTCATCTGTGACTGCATTGACTGGTTCTACTGAAGAGGAGCAGTTTGACGAAGCGTAAAGCTAACGGGTAAAGGAATGTCCAACGATCTTGCTCATCAAGAACCATCTTCTGACCCGGCACTGCCGGGTAGATCAGATAACCCGGCTGTCGGCGAGATCGCACGGACTATCCTGCGCGGCTTCAACAAGCACTTTGATATTTTCCTCGATACCACACGCGAGGCGCGCGAGAATTTTATAAAGGGTGAATGGATGGATAGTCGGCGTGCCGCTATCCGTCGCATTAGCCTTTATGATACTCGAACACGCGAGACAATCGCCGAACTGCGCGAACGCTCCGACACGCACATATTCGACCCGGATCTCTGGCAGGAGGTCAAGTTTCAATACATGGGCCTGCTCTATAGACACCGGCAGCCCGAACTGGCTGAGACCTACTACAACTCGGTTTTTGTCGGTCTGTTTGAGCGTCATTTCTACTACAATGATTTTATTTTCGTACGCCCTTCGGTTTCAACTGAACGTCTTGACAGTGATGACCCGGTTTATCATTGCTACTATCCCGTGCGTGAAGGCTGGCGGTCTGTCCTGACGCGTCTGCTGGAAGATGCCAGGCTAGGCCTGCCATTTGGTGATTTGAGGCAGGATGTACGAAATATCACTGCCGATATGCGTCGCCATGTGAACCTGCCACGCAAGCTTGCGCAGCATTTCCAGATACAGATGCTGAGTCCGACGTTTTACCGTAGTCGTTCGGCATACCTCGTCGGCAGGGTGATCAATGGCCCCGACCGCTACCCGTTTATCCTACGTGTACGCCGTAGCGAGGACGGTACAGCTTACGTAGAGAATCTGATCAGTGATCGCAACGAAGTTGCCAGTCTTTTTACTTCGGCAAGGGCTTATTTCCTGGTCGATACTGAAGTGCCGTCAGCAGTGATTAGTTTCCTGCTCGGTTTTCTGCAGGAGAAAGCAGCTGCCGACCTGTATACGCAAATTGGTTTTCACAAGCAGGGCAAGGCCGAGTTTTATCGTGACTTCCTCGATCATCTGAAACGCTCGACCGACCCGATTGATGCGGCCCCGGGCAGTGAGGGCATGGTCATGCTGGTGTTTACCTTGCCGTCCTACCCATATGTGTTCAAGGTTATCCGTGACTATTTTAAACCGCCCAAGGATACAACCCGGAAGCGAGTGATTGATAGTTATCACCTGGTAAAACAGCACGATCGTGTTGGCAGGATGTCAGATGCCTGGGAGTTTTCGCATACAGCATTTCCACTTGACCGTTTTACTGATGATTTTCTTAACGAGTTGCAGACCCAGGCGGCTTCACAGATTACCATAGAGGGTGACCGTCTGATCATCAAGCACCTGTTTATTGAGAGAAGACTGGATCCGCTAAACCTGTATCTTGAACGTGCTGACGAAGCCGGTGTCCGCAATGCACTAAAAGAGTACGGCGATGCAATTTTTGACATCGCTGTAGCCGGTATATTCCCAGGAGATCTGCTGCCAAAGAACTTTGGTATCACCCGTTACGGCCGTGTGATCTTCTACGATTATGACGAGATTGTGCCGCTGGGAGATTGCAACTTTCGCAATATTCCACCACCACGATACCCGGAAGACGAATTCGCTGCAGAGCCCTGGTACTCGGTTGCTCCCAATGATATTTTTCCGGAAGAATTCGCCGGCTTCCTGATCGCTGATCCGAAACAGCGACAGTTGCTTGAACAGATTCACCCGGGACTGTTTCAGGCTGAGTACTGGAACACACTGCAAAGATTTGTCACTGAGGATCGATTTCCTGACTAACCTTTAGGCAGACGGAATTAGACCATTGCGTTGCTAGTCAAAGAGGCAGAACAACTGATTTTTGTTTTTTCTCAAGTGCCGTGGAAGTGTGTCAGATGGCGCGAAATAAGTGGTCTGTTGCTGCACAGCAACAGTTAACGCACAGGCCGGCAGGCTAGTGACAAAAATTCTAAATAAATCATATAAATGTTTGACAATTATCAAAGTTCTTACCCTACCCGTATTCCATAATCGCACTGCAAAAAAATATTCTGATGAATTTGCTTAGGTAATAGCAAATTAAAGTATATTCCTGCTCCGGTATTGTATTGCGATTGCCAGGGAACGACGTCGAGCCGAGAGTGTTTTTAACGTTTATAATTACCGGTATTGATTTACCGGTATTGCATTCCCATAAGGACGCAGCACCGTGGATAACGTAAAGTATTTTCTCTTTTCCGGAAAACCAATCCATCCTTCATCAAAACGGCATGAGAAAAACGAATGCACATACTGCAAAGTGGTGTATCGGTTAATGCCGTACTTCTTCTTCCTCAATGCAATTATTTGCCTGGCGCTGTTCCATTCTGGTTTTGGCGTGGTGATTGCCCTGATCTTTACCGCCTGGGGCGCGACCAGTCTGTTATTTCGCTACTGTCATCGTTGTCGCGATGCATTTCTCGGTGAACCCGTTTCGAATAATGTAACGACTGAAACATAGCCGCCGAGTTTAGCCTGTGCAGGCCCACAAGCCTGCCCCCTGTGCTGTATTGACTGCTGGAAAATTCTGGCAAGTCTAGAGATCGCTGATTTATTTTTCTCGTACGATAGTCTAAACATAGCCGGAACAAGTCATTGCCTGGTATGCGGGCAAGCTACTGACACAGCTATCTGTTCTGCAACGCGCACCCGTCTATAGGCTATGTTGTATTCACGGGACAAAAAAATGTCCAGCAGGAAATGCTGGACAGAATACACATAAATGAGGAGTTTGTGCCTTAATAATACAGCTCTCTCTGCTTCCTTTACTTGATATACATCAAACAAAGTAGAAAAAAGCACTCGTATCTTTGACGAACACCGGGCCGGATGTTTAACGTCGTATTCTTAATACAAAGCTTCTGCGCTATTATACTGCAGTATTTGTGAATCACTTGTCAGGATGATTTTTGAGCAAACCGTGAAACGGAGAGTTTTGCAATTCCACTGCTGGATTTTTTTATCGGAGACTCTTTGCTGACGGTTACAAGAATTAATATTTAAATCTTTCTTATTAATGCAGGTATGTCTAAAAAGGCGGTTTATGATGATTGAACGTTTAGAAACTGGCCAGCGAATGAGCCGGATTGTTAAGCATAACGGCACAATCTATTTGTGCGGCCAGGTGTGCAAAGACGCAACTCAGGGTATTCAGCAACAGACCTCAAGCATGCTGGAAAAAGTCGATGATCTGCTTGAGCAGGCAGGTAGTGATAAAGAACATATTTTGTCTGCCACCATTTATATTAAAGATATGAAGTATTTTGGCGAAATGAATGGTGTCTGGGAAAACTGGTTACCCGAAGGTCATGCTCCGGCCCGTGCTTGTGTGCAAGCCAGCATGGCGCGGGAGGCGTTACTGGTCGAAATCTCTGTAGTAGCTGCAGAAAAACAGGCTTAACGATGATGCCTGGCGTTGTTTAGATGCAGCGTCATGAAAATATTGCAGGGTTGATGGCCGTCGCTGATTGCATGTTGAATAAGCTGCAGTATCAGTAGTCCAGTTGCTGTGACCCGACCAGCGTAATATTTTGCTCTGCCATTTTTACATACATGTGGCAGGCAAAATATAATTACTCGCCGTGCAAGTTGCGTTAAAGAGCCTCAATCTTTTTCAACTGATCCCGCAGGGAAATTAGCGCCTGCTCCATCTCCATCACCCTGGACCTTTCTTTGCCGACCACGGCTTCCGGCGCCTTGTCGACAAAGTTTGGATTAGATAGCTTGGCCGTCGAACGTACCAGGTCTTTTTCCAGTTTCTCAATCTCTTTCTGCAAGCGTTTTACTTCAGCATCCTTATCGATGAAGGCACCAAACGGTACCAGTACCTTCATGTCACCGACCAGGGATGTGGCAGCATCAGGAGGTGTTTCGTCATTACCGAGACAGGTAATGGTTTCAATTCTTGCGAGGGTTTTCAGGTTTTTTGTATTGTCCACAAGCCAGGACTGATCCTGTGTATTACAATTCTGGAACAGTACAGGTAATGGTTTGCCCGGTGAAATGTTCATTTCGCCGCGAATGTTGCGGATGCCGGTAATGACACTCTGCAGCCATTCTGTTTCTGCGACTGCAGAATCGTCGATCTTCTTTTCATCTGCTGCCGGGTACGGTTGCAGCATAATAGTTTCACCACTGCAGCCAGCGAGTGCGGCAACGCGCTGCCAGATCTCTTCGGTGATAAATGGTATCAGCGGGTGCAGTAGTCTTAGTAGCGTTTCCAGTACTCTGATCAGCGTACGGCGAGTGCCACGCTGGCTTTCAGGGCTCGCTTCAGGGTCATTCAATACAACCTTGGACAGTTCCAGGTACCAGCTGCAGTACTCATCCCAGGTAAAGCTGTACAGGGCCTGTGACATTCTGTCGAGGCGATAGTCTTTGATCGACTTTGCAGCAGTGCGCTCTACTTGCTGTAGTCGAGAAATGATCCAGCGGTCCGCCAGGCTTAGCTCAACCGTATCGTCAGCATTTTGTCCGCAGTCCTGTCCCTCGGTGTTCATTAACACATAGCGGGCGGCATTCCACAGTTTATTGCAGAAGTTACGATAGCCTTCGACTCTCGCCAGGTCAAAATTGATGTCGCGGCCATTGCTCGCAAGCGAGGCAAAGGTAAAGCGCAATGCATCCGTTCCGAATGGCGGGATTCCATCAGGAAAATCTTTGCGTGTATGCTTTTCTATCGTCTTCGCCATTTTCGGCTGCATAAGCCCTGTTGTACGTTTCGTCACCAGGGTTTCCAGATCGATGCCGTCAATCAGGTCAATGGGGTCAAGAACATTTCCCTTCGATTTCGACATCTTCTGCCCGTGCGAATCACGTACCAGGCCATGTATATAGACCTCGCTAAAAGGAACTTTTCCGGTAAATTTAAGCCCCATCATGATCATGCGGGCGACCCAGAAAAATATAATATCGAAGCCGGTTACCAGTACAGAAGTTGGGTAAAAAGTATTTACATCTTCCATGCTGTCAGGCCAGCCAAGGGTAGAAAAAGGCCACAGGGCAGAGGAGAACCAGGTGTCCAGAACATCATCATCCTGCCTTAGCCTAACCGCATCGGACAGGTTGTTATCTGTTCGAACTTCCTCTTCATTATGGCCAACATAGAAGTTTCCCTGTTCGTCATACCAGGCAGGGATTCGGTGCCCCCACCAGATCTGACGAGATATGCACCAGTCTTCAATGTTATTCATCCATTCGAAGTAGGTTTTGCTCCAGTTATCAGGAACAAATTTTATTTCACCATCTTCTACAGCCTTTATAGCGGGTTCTGCAAGAGGCGCAACTTTTACATACCACTGGTCTGTAAGATATGGCTCAATAACTGCATGAGAACGGTCGCCGCGCGGTACCATGAGTTTATGATCATCAATTTTCTCCAGCAGCTCCAGGGTATCCAGATCCTGAAGAATTTTCTCGCGCGCAGCGAAGCGATCCATGCCGGCATAATTACCCGGGGCTTCAGCATTGATCGCTGCATCAACAGTAAATATGTTAATCAGTGGTAAATCATGTCTCTGGCCCATGGCATAGTCATTAAAGTCATGTGCAGGGGTTATCTTGACACAGCCGGTACCGAATTCAGGGTCTACATAGTCGTCCGCAATGACGGGTATTTCCCTGTCGGTCAGTGGCAGCTGTACCATTTGGCCAATCAAGTGCTGGTAGCGTTCATCATCGGGGTGGACAGCGACTGCGGCATCACCCAGCATAGTTTCAGGCCGCGTGGTTGCTACAATGAGATGACCATCGCCTGAACTCAGTGGGTAGCGCATGTGCCAGAGATTTCCATTTTCTTCTGTTGAAACCACTTCCAGGTCAGAGACCGCGGTATGCAGCACAGGGTCCCAGTTGACCAGTCGCTTGCCCCGATAGATCAGGCCTTCTTTATACAGCCGAACAAATACTTCGTTCACTGCATGTGACAAGCCCTCATCCATGGTGAAGCGTTCACGAGACCAGTCAGGTGAGGTTCCCATGCGTCTTAACTGGCGGGTAATGGTGCCACCAGAATGCTCTTTCCATTGCCATATTTGCTTGATGAATTCTTCCCGACCGAGGTCGTGGCGTGTCTTTCCTTCTGCATTCAACCTGCGTTCAACTACCATCTGTGTGGCTATGCCGGCATGATCTGTACCCGGTTGCCACAAAGTGTTTCTGCCACTCATGCGGTGATACCGTGTCAGGGCATCCATAATGGTGTCCTGGAAAGCGTGTCCCATATGCAGCGAACCGGTAACATTCGGAGGGGGTATCATGATGCAGTAGGACTCACCCTGTCCGCTGGGTCTAAACCAGTTGTTCTTCTCCCAGTTATCATAGATCGCTTGTTCTATATCATTGGGCTGGTAATTCTTATCGAGTGTATTGTCACTCATGCTTGGTTCCATTTGAATAAAGTCGAGTTAGGGTAAATATTTGTAGCTACGTGAAAGCAGGTTCAGAGAATCGTATCGGGTATTTCAAGTTCGGGAGAATTGATGAGGATCTTTGTCACAGTAGCTATTATTCGCTCACGTACTTCAGGGGTTAGAGGTTTACTGCGATAACGGGCCAGTATTATCTGTACTGCATCAGCTGCTGCTTCAGCAGCATCTGAAACCGGCGTAGGCAGGTTATCAGATTGAAGCGCATCATCAAGGCTAATCTCGGCCGGTTCCGGAATAGTTGTCCCATCGGGTAATTGCACAATTTCCTTCAGTACCGGAATGTCACCAGCAACAATTGTCTCAGACAGGGTTGGAATTACATAATCCATCTCATCATCGTCAGCTTCATCAGGCAGAGCAGGCGGTATATTCATGTCAAAATGACTGTCGATATCAACCGCACTGGCTTCCTCGGAAGAGACAAGTATCGCCGCGCCGGTACTCTCTGAGTCAAATTCCAGTGTTTCTTCGAATTTGTTCTCTATTGATGACTCAGCAGCGGACACAGTAGTTCCCAGGAGAGTACGTTGATCCGTACTGACATCATCCAGTAAGCTTTGCAGCGAACGGATGGCGTCAGATAGGTTTTCGCCTTTAACTGGTTTTTTTTTCTGACTCATTTCAGTTAGCTGTTACGTGGTGGTTACTCAATTGGTCATTCATTTTTCGATATGTGCGATAACGCTCCCTGCCAGCTGCAATAGCGGCTGGATTATTGCCAATAAGCTCGAACACGCGTGAATATGTCGAATAATTTTCGGCCATTGTCGTGTTGAGATTGATTAGTACGGTTCTACTATTGCCAGGCTGGTCAATCATACCAATAATTACCGGTTCCTGCCCGCACTCTGTACTGAGTATTGCATGGGGGATAAAATCCAGCTCACTAAATGTCCAGAGCAGGCTGTCGAGCTGCTTCATATCCTGTTCATTTTCTGCGCGGATATAGACCCTGCAATTATTTTTATAGGCCTTTCGAACAAGGCGGCACGCGTAGCGAAGCAACGCTATATTTTCCCTGTTTTCCAGTATGTGAAAATCCACCAGGCTCATGCCGGGCTGGCCCGCTTACGTAGAAACTCGCACAACAGTCCGACGGGCCTACCGGTTGAACCTTTTTTCTCTCCACTGAGCCACGCAGTTCCAGCAATATCAAGATGGGCCCAGTCATATTTTTTTGTATAGCGGGCAAGAAAACACGCAGCAGTTATTGCACCCGCTTTCGGGCCACCAATGTTGTCCATATCTGCAAAATTACTTTGCAATTGTTTATCATACTCATCACACAGCGGCATTTCCCAGGCCCTGTCCAGGGAACTCTCACCGGCTGCAATGAGTTCTCGCGCAAGAGGATCATGATTGCTGAAGACAGCGCTGGCATGAGAGCCGAGGGCAACCACACAGGCGCCTGTTAGCGTCGCCACATCAATAACTGCGGCCGGTTTGTAACGTTCGGCATAGGTGAGTGCATCACACAGTATCAGCCTGCCTTCTGCATCAGTATTGAGGATTTCGATGGTCTGTCCTGACATGCTGGTGACTACATCACCCGGTTTATTTGCATCACCATCGGGCATATTTTCAGAACTCGGCACGATTGCGGTGACATTCAAAGGTAGTTTCATTTCAGCTATGGCGCGCATCGCGCCAAGTACACTAGCTCCGCCGCACATGTCATATTTCATTTCATCCATAGCTGATGCTGGTTTCAGTGAGATACCGCCAGCATCAAAGGTCAAACCTTTACCTACCAGTACTATCGGTGCACTATTGTTGTCGCCACCTTTATGTTCGAGAATGATCAGCCGTGCTGGCTGCCGGCTACCGCGAGAGACCGACAATAATGCGCCCATAGACAGCTTTTCCATCGCTTTCTCATTCAGAACACTGACCTTCATATTGAAATTACTGGCCATGTCTTTTGCCTGGTCGGCCAGGTATGATGGCGTGCAGATGTTTCCTGGCAGGTCGCCCAGTTCTCGCGCGAACTTGACGCCTGAAGCAATTGCCTGGCCAGTCAGCAAGGCCTTCCTGGCCAGCTCAAGTTTTTTACGATCGGGGATGAAAAGGGTGATTTTCTGTAGCGATATATTCTTTTTCTTTTTATCTGATTTTAGAGTGTCAGATTGATAGCTTTCATGCTCTGCCTGAATGACGAGCAGTTCAACACGGCTAGTTATATCACTGTCATCAATCTCCATCTCGGGTAAAAACAGCATGGCATCACTGATCTTGCTTTGTTGTAGCTTTTTTATAGTACCTGCGGTGACTTGCTGGAGAACCCGTTTGCTGATTTCTGCTTCGTTGCCACAGCCGACCAGTAATACACGCTCGGCAGGGATACCATCTACCTGAGGGAGCAGCATAATCTCTCCGCATTCCCCTGTAATATCTCCTCGTTTAATCAGTGATGAAATTACTCCGCCTGTGCATTTATCAATAATACAGGCAGATGGGCTCATTATCTGGCCTTCGAAGACGGCAAGCACCAGGCATGCGGATCGCTGTTTTTCAGGGTGACCACTTTTAATTTTATATTCCATCAGGTTTTCCTCAGTGTTCCCTGTCACAGGGTATAAATGCGTATTTGCAGAAGTTCATGAAAAGTATCTTGAGTCCGGGTTTTGTCTTCTTCGGTTCACCGGTGGTAATCCGCACAGTCAAAATCTTTATAATATTTCTATTATGTGCGATTGGTGCCTTGATATGACAAAATTTGAACATCAACCGGGCATTTCCAGAATTATTCGAGTTGCCCATATGATATATTGTTTTGCCTTATTCTAAGATTATTACATCGGGATTTACAGGCTTGTAAGTGTTAATAAAACTTTTATTTTTTAAATCAACGGCTCAGGGCTGACCATTGATTCTGGATCGTTCTCTAACACGTGAAATAACCTACACGGGTATTGCTGCTACTATTATTATTTTCAGCATTTTCCTTGTAGCCAGGCTGGTTTCCTTATTGTCTCAGGCAGCGCGGGGAGATGTGCCTGCAGATCTGGTATTTTCGCTGCTTGGTTTACGCCTGGTTTCTACCTTCGACGTTCTGTTACCGGTGATGTTTTTTCTCGCCATATTAATGGTTATGGATCGTTGGATCCGTGATAACGAGCTCTCAATCTGGGCCGCGAGTGGTGTTGGTTTAAGGCGGTTTTTAAGGCCATTAGTGATAATGGGGCTGGTGCTGGCATCTATCATTGCAATGTTTGCGCTGTTTATCGCACCTGGTGCAGATGTCAAAGCAAAAACACTCAAGAAGGAAGGTCTCGAGCGTGCAATGGTGTCAGCAATCACCCCTGGTGTATTCAATGAGGCGCAAAATGGCCAGGCAGTCTATTACGTTGAGGAAGTTGGTCTGCAGGACAACACACTAAGAAATATATTTGTCTACGGTGCAGCACAGAAAAGAGAGGGCGTAGTGGTTGCTGAACGAGGGTTTCAGCAAATCGATGATAAGACCGGAGACCGCTTTATTATTCTAAAAAATGGATCACGTTATGAAGGTATTCCCGGCAATGCTGATTATCGAATGATCGATTTTGAAATCTACGCCATTCGTGTCAAGCCGGTACAAAAAGTGGCGGAAGATTTATACCCCAAGGAAATGCCTTTTGGTGACCTGTTGGCGAGTGATGAGCGAATTCATAAGGTTGAAATCCAGTGGCGTTTGTCGAAGGTAGCCATCGTGCCGGTACTGGCGATACTGGCGCTGGCATTCAGTTCTCTTGATGTCCGCAGGGGCAGGCTGGGGCGTATTATGGGCGCCATAGGCATGTACTTTCTTTACTCAAACATGCTCGGTTTTGCCCATGCGTTGCTTAAGTCAGGCAAGATGCCGGTATTTATGGGCCTGTGGTGGGTGCATGCCATATTCCTGCTTTTTGCGCTTTATATGCTGCAGCGCAGGACGGCTAATCGCTCGATGATTCCTGGTCTGGACAGGCTGCGTCACAGATGAATATTCTTGATTGGTACCTGGGCCGTACCATATTTAAATATACATCAATCGTGATGTTTGTGCTGGTAGGGCTGTTCATGTTCATCCAGTTTCTTGATGAAATTACACGTATCGGTACTGGTAATTATGGCTTTATCGATATGATGATCTACCTGGTGCTGAGTACTCCTCGAGTTATTTACGAGATTTTCCCGATGTCGGCACTGCTTGGTACAATGCTCGGGTTATCATCGCTTGCAGTTGATTCCGAACTGATTGTTATGCGTGCAGCGGGAATGTCAATACTGGGTATCTCGGTATCAGTAATGAAGACTGCTGCATTCATCATTTTAACGGCAGTGCTGATTGGTGAATTTGTTACACCTTATGCTGAAACCCAGGCACAGCGAGGCCGTTCTGAAGCCTTACAAAAAAGTGTCAGTCAACAGTCTGACTTTGGGCTCTGGATGCGTGATGAGAATTCAATTATACAGGTTGGTGAAATGTTACCTGACCTGAAGCTCCTGAATGTGAAGATATTTGAGTTTGACGGTGAAGGAAACATGCGTGCCGCTGCGGTTGCGGATAGTGGGAAATTCGACAACGATCAATGGATACTCTACAACCTTCGCCAAAGTGTCTTCGTCGATAAAGGCATTAAGACCATACACCTTGATTCGGCAAACTGGTTTTCGAAACTGGGACCTGAGGTATTAAAGGTTTTTCTAGTAACACCAGAGCAATTATCGGCTCTTGATCTCGATCGCTATATACAGCATCTTAAAGAAAATGCTCAGAATACCGATCGCTACGAGCTGGCGTTCTGGCAAAAGATTTCTTCTCCAATGGCTATCATCGTGATGGTCCTTCTCGGTATACCCTTTGTATTTCGCAGTGTCCGCAGCGGTGGAGTGGGCGGTACTTTATTTCTTGGTATCATGCTTGGTCTTGTCTTTTTTGCCATGGCCAAGGGATTTGGTTTTCTTGTTCTGATTTATGGTATCCCACCTATTGCGGGGGCTTTTATACCCTTGTTGATATTTCTGGGTATCTCGCTGGTCATGTTGAAGAAGGTTGCTTGAGGCTTTTGTTTTCTTGTGCTGGCGCACGGCAGATTGGTTCCGCCCTCTCCGGGCAGGATTCTTTTTATAATCGTTGATTAAGGCTTTCGTTATGGGTTTCGCCCTTTATGGGCGAGTATCTTTTCTTTGTGTGGCCAAAGAAAAGGTACCAAAAGAAAGGCCACCCTGCCGTGTTGGCCTACAGCGTCTCTGTGCGCTTCAGCTTAGTGCGG
>JASJFV010000067.1:0-4825 GCA_033791885.1 Gammaproteobacteria bacterium
CAAGCTGATATTTAACCGCATCGTTACTTTGCGGGATTCATGGGCAAAGATTGAAAGGCAGGGGTAATCGGTAAAGGACTAATCGGTAAAGGACTAAAGGAGAAGGTAATAGGCCAATTCAATTGTAAATGTTGTCTTTACTTTCTTTTTATAATTATTTTCCATAGTCATCAATCGATCCCACTGATTGATTATTTTTCTTTTTGCTGCATCCATTCTTAACTCGTTTCTGGAGTGAATACCTGCCGATTAAAACAGAACCTGAAAATATGCCCACAGGTAGTCTGCGATAACGAATCTTTGCTGTAGTTCAATCATTTTTCTCTCTATAATGCCTGACTTTTAATCACTCAAAGGAAGGTTTTATTAGATGCGTAATTTCCGTTCATTCAATTTTAAATCGCGTTTGATTCAGGTGCTGCTTGGGGTCGCTGTTTGCTCTTTAGTAGTGTCATGTCAGAAATCCTCTTCTGGCGAAGCGTCTAGTGGAGGAGGTACTGAATCATTTAGTGCAAATAACACTACGGCAACATACAGCGCTTTTAACGATTTCAATTGCTCAGCTGGCTGGTCTAACCGAGATGGTGCATTGGGCTTGACCGCAGGTGCAGGCAGCGGGACATGTGATCTTGCTTTTCCGGGTGGATCAGGAAAGTACAGGGTGACTGTAACTATCCAGACTGAATTTGATGGGAAGCCTATTTATAGGGTCTCGCTCAATGGCAATATAATCAAAGCAGGGACATATCCTACCTCAACCAGCACCGTCCAATGCCGATGTGATGACTGGAGAAAAAACTGTCCGGACAGGAATGTAGTTGTTGATGCGGGTGTTCATGTGATTAGAACTGGAGATACTGTTCAATTCTACGGAGAAGAAGTCTACCCGTGCGGAAAACATGGCGCTTATGCAAAATGGCACAGCATTACTTTTACACCTGTGAATTAATGTGAGCAATTGACGATTGAATCAGGGAGAACTGATTCAATCGATTAAGATAAACGAGAATTTAGACTAAACAGCGGCAGGAGTCCTTTCGCGGGGCGATTTGGGTTGTTTTAATCGATCCTCGCTGAGAGGACTTCACTTCTGCATGGAGATTATCGGGAAGCTCTTTTCAAAACATCAATCACATCCCTTGCCACAGCAGGAGCGGTAGTAAATTTCACACTGCGAACTTCTATCAGGCCTGAGAATTCACCGTTTGAATCGATGCTTCTTATCCTGCTTGCCTTGGCGATATTGAGATGCTCATCACTAGCACTATCAACCGGTAACCAGCCGCTTTGCCAGCCAGTGATGTTATCACTACTTATGCTTCCTTCCGGCAGAACGGAATTTACCGCATCGAGATACTTTTGCTGATCTGATAAGTTAATCTCAAGCTTGCCATTGACTGCTTTCTCTGATTCGTAGAACGTCCCAATGGCACTGCCATTTTTTACAGGGACAAAAAAAAGATAGCGGTTACCACTGTTGAATTTCGCTTCCTTATCTATGACATTGTCACTGTATTTCAACCCCACCGAGTAGCCTTTGAACAAACGTTTGTCTATCAGCATGTTTACTGATCGTGACCAGTACTGTCTGATTGCCTGGTATCCGGGCAGGCTGCTGCCGAGTTTTTCTGCTGTTCTGCCACTGGTATCGATCACTATCCTGACGTCGATATAGACATCATTTCCCTCGCTGTCTTTACAGTGTAATCCTGTCACTTTTCCATCATGGTGTAATAATTCAATAGCCTCGGTATCGTCCATGAGCAATGCACCATTTTCTTTTGCTGAATCCAGTACGTCATTGACCAGCTGTTTAACGTTATTCATCACAGCTTCATACCAGAGTGCGGCACCACCGACCTGCTTTTCACTGAATTCGGGTAATTCCTTAAGCAGGTTTTTTCTGTTAAGTACGCTGCCGCCTTTCAGGTATTGCTGTTTATCTGTCCCCTTGTTCCTGTCGATGCTGATAATGTCATTCAGAAGCAGTGCAATTCGCATCACAACTGGACTGTTGATACCCCAGTTGTCCAGCGGCGTAAGAAAAGGCAGGTAATCAATATTGTTCGGGGATATCTGCTGGAAATAGCGCCTTGAATTGATGGAGCGGCGCATTCTCTTGATGTTGAAATGCTGTAGATAACGTAACCCGCCATGCAGAACATTGAGACTGTTAGCGGAGGTGCTGTCGCAGAACTCTCCCTTTTCAATCAAAACAGTGCTGTAGCCGCTTTGGGCACATTCTCGTGCAATGACGGCACCGTAAACGCCACCACCAACAATGATGATGTCATAGTGCGTGGCTTGTTTGATGGTAGTAGATTCAATCATTGCTGTTATTCTCAAGCTCCTGGTAAATTTCAACCAGGTGATGTTTATATGCCTTGTAAGAGTAGAGTTCGTCGGCATCCTGCTTGGCCTGCCTGGCAAGACTATCAGCGTATTCCTGGTCACCGGCCAATTTATTTATGCCACCGGCGATGCTTGATGGATCAGGTTCAACCAGGCAGGCATTGTTCTTCGTCAGTACCTGTGTGTGCGAGGCGATATTTGTGGCAATTACGGGTACACCGGCACCGAGGTATGAGTAGATTTTCATTGGCGTGTTTACGCCCTTGGTGCGTGGTGAAACCAGCCAGTCTGCCTGTTCCAGGTAATCCTGCAGCAAATGAACCGGTCGGGGTCCGGGAAACAGGATTTGCTGATCGATATTATGCTCATTCGCCAGTGCCTGGCAGCGTTTAATATCTTCAGGTATGCCGCCGATGATGATAAAGGATATCTTACTGCCTACCTCTACCATCGCTTCAATCACCGTATCAACACCCTGGTAATGTTCAAGGTTGCCAATATAGAGCATCATCTGATGATCCCCAGGGATCAATGATCTCAGGTTTTCTGCTCGTTCGTCGCTATCATTATCGATCTCCAGCACGGTGTCGGTCAGCAGGTCTACCGGGGTATCAAAGCCATATGTATGAGCCTTGTCAACCAGTGCCTGGCAGACAGCAATAACACGTGTTGAGTACCTGACAGCCAGTCCTTCAAACCAGTCAAGAAAACCTTTAACGTGTTTCAGCCAGGCCCATTTCTCAAGCAGTTGATCCGCCATCGACGAGTCCATGTCATAGATAACACGAGAGCCTTTAAGTGGTGCAAAAATAAGTGCAATGTAAACAGATTCCTCTACCGCGTGAATGACGTCGTAACGGTTAGTCAGCACTTTCCAGAATACAGCAAAAATCATCAGAAAATCATAAAGTAGTTTTTTGATAGAAAAACCAACGGGCACTTCGCCGATGAAAGGAATCGTCCACAAACGCATTATTCTCGTGTTTGCCAGTTCGACATCAATACCACCAGGGTATGTCAGCATATCAATAACGTGCCCGGACTCGCCCAGAACTGAAGCGAGGTTGCGAATAGCGATGGGGGTGCCACGTTGCGTATAAAAAGGCTGTGGTGCAAGTAACAGAATTTTCATCTCAATGTGTATGGCCTAGCGTCTTGATAAACATTCATTTTTGTTAATCCGCAACATTAACTGATCTTTCAGAAAGCGTAGTGTTGAAACACGTTTGCCAAATATTTTTTCAGGTAATTGTTCAATTAAAATATTCTTCAAATCAGCCACGGCCTGAACTGGGTCCGACGGCAGATCCAGGATCATTCCTGCACTGGCAATGCGTAGTTGATCATGATTAAGCGGTAAGGGGTCAGTACCGTACAGGCAGTTATAGCCTGATTTCTTTGCCAGGCTGAACTGCTCAGGGTCTGGCCACAGGGAAGGGCGTGCAGAGATATCAGCTATTGCGAGCTTGTCAGGCTTGTTCGCCTGCAAAAGGTCTGTAATGATGGCGCCGCGCTTGCCTAGCCATTTGCCGACACCCCACGGCAATACAGCAATACCATTATCCTGATTAATCTTATCAATGATGATCTGTGTCTCTTCTCCATCGTCATATTGTAAATTATGAAACAGGGCGATTACCTCGAGACCCTGTTTTGTAATTATCTGCCTGCCTGCAATGATGATGATATGTTGATCTGATTTATTGAGTACAACGGCGGGTTGCCCTTGAACCTCGGATATCGACCACCCGGCGACCAATGTGTTCGAAGATGCGTTATTCTTCAGTTCTTGAAAGAAGTTAAAACCACTACTTTCGGTCAGGCACAAAATCAGCTTTGCAGCAGGATCTGATGCATCACTGTTGCTGACAGCCTGAGAAAGGAATTTCTCTGCTTCATAGCAATGATAGACATGAACATGTGTGTCAATATGATATCGCATCGGTGATTATTGATATGCTGTGACTGGGTTGTGATAGGTTACGAGTGAGAATTTATCATCGTTGTCCATATACACCATCAGGCTATCCGACTTTGTTGCCTTATCTGCGTGTATTTCGATCTCGAATAATCTGTTTCTGCTATTCTCGAATTCGTTTAGTGAAACATCAAACCAGCGATCACCTTCAAATTCTCGAGATGAAATCAGTTGCTGCGAAGTAACACCGGATTCAGAATCCCTGACAGATACCCTGATGTCATAATCGTTTTCGGACGATGAAGAATTCGTAGTATGCAAAGCTACTTTTCTCAGTCCATTTAACGGTGAAACAAATTGTGATTTAAATGTATTAGACCCAAACACAGGTTTCGACTTTTTGCCTCCATTTGTCCTTTGTGTTCCTGTTGTGTCCGGTACTACTATATCGTGCCTCTCCGCCCTTTCTGGAATGTCATTGTTCTTTATTCCCGGAACGGTATAGCTATTTTTCCAGACCATGGTTGAAAGAACCAGTATCAGAGTCAGAGATAT
>JASJFV010000068.1:0-7419 GCA_033791885.1 Gammaproteobacteria bacterium
TTAAACTAGTTTCGACCAGACTGCAGATCCGACATTTGGCTACAGAGTAAAAACTCATTTTTATTTGGGCAGCGAACGTGAGTTTTACTCTGATCCCAAACATTTAAAAGCTCGTAAATTAGCGTAAATAGTAATTCCTAAATGTTCATGATGTTATTTTGGAAACAGGAAATTAACCAATATCTGTGAGTACCAGTTATTAGCGAATCGTGGTGTCTCGACGTTGTAGTAGGCGCCGACATCAATGGCGATAGCCCTATTACCTCTGTGCTTGGTGCGATGAGATATGGGTTGTTAAAAGAGCTAGACTCGGCCCCTCTGCCATTTTATACAGAGACATTGAATCTCTATCTGATCCGGCATCGTCGTGAGGACGATGACCCGACGCACCGATGGTTTCGGCAGAGAATAATTGAGACAGTCGATTCTATTACCAGGAATTAACTCATGGAACCGGCGAACCAAAACCAGCTCTCTCACTCTCCCTGCCACGGGGGGGTAACATAGCGGTTTCTCTATCTAGATGAATCAAAATTATAGATACCTATTATATGCAATAATTATCAATTGATTTCTGCTTCCCCTCACGGTGAGGAGTAGATATATAAAAAGGGTACTGCCCCCTTTAATCTTCAAGGTACAATAAAGCTCGGCTCGACAGGCACCCGCCACTTGTCATTAACGAAAAATATAGTGTATTAGATAACTTGCAGCAGCTTATTTCGAAATCCGCAGCTAATACCGGTAATGCAAAATCCAGGAGGATAGCAACAAAATGACAACCAACTCATGGCAGCCCGGTGCGCAGGAACCTGACATACGCAACGTTGAGATGACTGCGGTCGGGAGCTGGTTGCTGGCCGGATGGCAGGACTTTCGTGCAGCACCTGTGTGTAGCCTGGTGTATGGCCTGCTGTTCACGACTGTGATATTCACTATCCTGCTGCTATCGCGCGACCACCCCGGGTTCTCGCTGGCATTCTTTTCCGGCCTGCTATTGCTCGGACCATTCCTGGCCGCAGGAACCTACGTCGCGTCGCGGCAAATGGAAGCCGGCGAAAAGGTTTCTATCAGTGCTGCGCTTCCCCTGCTGTTGCAACGGGCCGGTGGCCTTGCATTTATTGCACTGTTACTACTGTTACTACAGGCGGCATGGATAAGACTTACCGCACTGATGATTGCAATCTGGTCCAGCACACCGGAACTCACCATCGCCAGCCTGCGCGAGCTCCTGGACAGTTTTCCAGACGGTTATCTGCTGATTATTAATTTCATCGCGATAGGCTTTGTCTTTGCCTCGCTGGTATTCGTATTCACCGCAGTCGCCATTCCGTTAGTCGTCGATCGTGGCACACCCTCTGTCACCGCGATGCTGATCAGCGCCAAAGCGGTATGGGCCAATCGTGACACCATGATGCTATGGGCAGCCTGCATTGTGCTGCTGACCCTGATCGGCATGGCCACCGCGTTCATAGCTATGATCGTGATATTCCCGGTGCTGGGATATGCCACATGGCACAGTTACCGCGCGCTGCTGGACTGATGTCGTTCGAGCAGCCATTCATCGACCGCTAGCTATTTCATAACAGCGTTGCGGTATTGAGCCCAGTCTCGTCATAAAAAGTTAAAAACAAGATGTAGCCCATGGTCGAACTGTTGAAGCCATCCTTGATCTCAGTATCCATTTTTAGCTCGCCAACTCCGGTGATTAAGGGAATAGATCGTATTACTAAACAGCTAGCAGCTATGAAGCCGGGGCTGTTGAAAGAACTTGATACAGCCCCCCTGCCCTTAAAAACAAAGACATAAATTTATACCTGGCCTGGCATCGCCTTGAAATTGATGACCCGCTCACCAATGGCTTCGGCAGAGAATAATAGAGACGGTCAATTCTATTGTAAGGGATTAATGAATGACTCAGTTTTGTGCGGGCACAGTTTCATCGACTTCATCATGCTCAGACTCTAGTGCGCCCAGTAATTCGTAATCATCCAGAATCGCATACACGGCAGGAACCAGGAACAGTGCGGCGATCGTTGCAGCGGCAAGACCGAAAGCCAGGCTTGCTGCAAGAGGAATAAGGATCTGTGCTTGCATACTTTTCTCAAGTAACAGTGGCGTAAGACCTGCAATGGTGGTCAATGTTGTCAGTAATATCGGTCGAAACCGAGCACGGGCTGCATGTTTTGCCGCATCTGTGATACTCATCCCCTGGCTGCGTTCCTGCCTTATAAATACCACCAGTAAGATAGAGTCGTTCACTACGACACCAAAAAGTGAAGCCATGCCGATAATGCTTGGCATGGTCAAATCAAGGCCCAGTGCCAGGTGACCGAAGACGACACCAATTAATGCTGTAGGGATGACGATCATGACTGTTATCGGCGTCAGATAGCCACGGAATTGCATTGCCAAAAGCATATAGATACCAAGCATACCAAGTAGCACATTGCGAGCGATGGATTTGCCTGTCTTGGCTGATTCATTGCTCTCTCCCTGCACATCAAACTGAATATCCGGATAGCGTTCTAATAGCCCGGGAATAAATTCGCTTTTAGCCAGGGTTATCAATTCCTGTGCGTTTGCCTTACCCCGGTCAACATCGCCCTGAATTGTTACCGCTCGCTGACGGTTGACGCGATTAATTCGAGCCCAACCGCGAACCTCTTCAACTTCAGCTACAACTGACAAGGGTATCAGAGCACCTTGCGGACCTATGATAGTGAACGCTTCAACATCTGCCGGGTCAGAGCGATCCTGCAGAGCAATCCGCAGGTTCACTTCATAGGTTTCTGTACCAAGCGGAAATTCATCGATCTTGATGCCCTGGTATGCACCGCGCATCTGCTCAGCAACCATTTTTGCATCCAGACCAAGTACACCGGCACTCGGCTTAAGACGCAGCAGGTATTCCCGTTTACCGGGTCGCAGGTCATCGTTCAAATCCTGTACACCCACATAGCTGTTCAACCAGCTCTGCAGCTCCTGTGAGGCGGCTTTAAGAGAGAATAAATCCGGGCCCAGTAAACGTAAGTCAATGGGTCTGCCGCCCGGACCGACAGCAGGCTCGGTAAACTTGATAGTAATGACGTCCGTGAATTCACCCGATGCTACACGCCATGCGCTGAAAAACTCTTCAAGTGTCGCATCACGCACCTCGGCGCCAAGAAGGTCTACTACAACACGTGCTACATGCGGGCCTGTTTCATAAGCATCCGGGTTTTGACCGTAAATGACAGTTACGTTGCGAACCAGGTTGGCGTTTTCAGGCTGTCGGGGCCTGAATTGTTTGTTAACCTCGGACAGCGAAGATTCAAGACGTGCAACAACCTGTTCTGTGCGCGCCAGAGGTGTCCCCTGCGGCAACAGAATTCTAGCCTCGACAACGTCCCCATCGAGATCAGGAAAACCGACAAACTTTAGCTTGCCACCTGCCATCATTGCCACAGACAACATGATTAACATGATAAAAAAGCCGAGGGTGAAATAGCGATAATCAACCGCTTTGTCCACCAGGCTACCAAAGCCTTTCTCTCGAAACAGGTCAAAACGATGCTCGAAGCCTGCACGAAAGCGTGAAACTTCTTTTCGCTTCATATGCGAGAGTGAATGTGCGAGGTGGTGAGGAAGTATCCAGAATGCTTCAATCAGGCTAACTGACACTACCAGTATCAATACAATTGGCATGACTCGCAGCACCTGACCCATTTGGCCAGTGATAAAAGCCAGTGAGCCAAACACCAGTATTGTCGTTGCAAAGGAAGACAGTATGCCCGGCATCACCTGCCTGGTGCCCTCTATGGCGGCATGCATTGGGGTATCGCCTTTGGCCATGCGGGCAGCAATATTTTCTGCCAGTACAATGGCATCATCCATAAGGATGCCGACACCAATCAACAGGCCAACCATTGAAATCATATTAAGGGTAATTCCAAACAGGGGAAGTAAGAACAGTGCCCCAAGGAATGAAACCGGCAAACCGACCACGACCCAGAAGCTATAGCGAATACTGAAAAAAAGCCACAGCACCAAAAACACAAACAGCAGACCCTGCGCACTGTTTCGCAACAGAAGGCTTAGCCTGTCCTGCACCACCGAGGCAATATCCCGCGTCAGTTCCAGCTGGATACCCTGCGGCGCAATACTGCGCTCCTGCTCTACAAACTGCGTCGCTTTAGCCCTGACATCGAGAATATCCTGGGCTTTCGTTTTTGAAATATCGAGCATCGCAGCGCGGCGCCCGTTAAAAACAATCTTATCTTCATCACGATCAAAGCGATCAGTAATCTCGGCGACGTCGCCGAGCTGAATCGAGGCGCCGGTGCTACCGGAAATCATGACCAGTTCACGAAATGCCTGCGCCGTTTTTCGCTGATCATCAAAACGCAGCAGCAGATCCTCCTGCGAACCCTCGAGCCGACCGGCCGGGCTTCCTACATTATGTCTGCTTACTGCGTTGGCCACGTCAGTCGCTGACAATCCGTATTGACGCATCCGCCAGCCTGGTATTTCAATACGGATATGGTGATCAGAAAAACCACCCACTGTAACTTCTGCGACATCTGTTTTAGCCAGCATGCGTGCCTTTAGCTGTTCAGCATAGGCTTTAAGGGCAACCGGGTCGTCAGGGCCCGTGACGGCAATTGATATGACGCGTTCGGTTCTCCCCAGTTCTGTGACAATTGCCTTTTCCGTCTGGTCAGGGAAATCATCGATCGCTTCGACCTCGGATTTTACGTCGTCAAGGAAGCGCATCATATCGGCGCCTTCAAGCATTACAGCCGTGGCAGTACCGACGCCCTCCAATGCCTCGCAACGCATCTCATCGAGGTCGGTTATGCCTTCCAGTGCATCTTCAAGACGACGGCAGACCGCGTCCTCTACCTCCTGTGGCGTCGCACCACGATAGATTACCCGCACCTGGACTTTGTCATTCTTGAGATCAGGGAAGGTCTCCCTTAGTAAGCCGGGTAAAGCCACCAGCCCGAGAATCATAATGGCAGCCATTAAAAGATTGGCTGCAGTCTGGTGACGTGCAAACCAGGCGATCATGTACCGGCACCGGAACCGGCAGCATGCAGTTGGTTTGTAACATCCTGGTCAACTTCCGGGCGTAACAACATCCCTGTGACCGCAGGGACGGGATCGGATAAAAGAACACGTTCCCCCTGCTCCAGACCCTTCGCAATCACACTGTATGAACCCTGGTTAAATAAGATTTCAACCGGTTTCTTGAGCAGGCGATTGTCCTGATCTGCAACATGGACGTTATTATTTCGTATCGCATTTCTGGGAATGACGATACGGGCTTGCTGTCTTCGACCCCGCAGCACAACCTGCACGAACATGCCTTTTGACAAAGGTGGACGGTAACCAGGTTTAATCTTTTCGAATGGCTTATCAACCGCAACCACGACACCCATAGTTCTCGTTTCCGGGTCGACGGTATCACTGAAGCGTACAAATTCCCCCTGCCATTCGGCGATGTGGTTACCCATGTCCAGTCTTACCAGGGGATCAATGCCAATGTTAGCCGACACCTGCTCGCTCATTTTTGCAACATCCAGAACAATGTCTTTGCGCCCGATAAACAGGTTACGTAGCGTTGACAGGGCAAGCTGACTATTCACTTCAATGCGGGAGATATCATCTCCTTCGAACATGCTTTTGCCTAATCCAACGTACTGCTCGGCTTCAACAGAAAGAGCTGCTATACGCATGGTAAACGGCGCACGTACTTCAGTTCTTTCTATATCTCTAAGTGCACCGTCTACTTTAGCTTCCAGCACACGTCGTTGCGTAGGAATTAATGCGAGAGTATTACGTAAGTTTTGTACAGTTGAATCCTTGCTCAGCATGACACGCTCGGCATCATCAACCGAACTCTGTGACACAGTACCTTTTTTCAGCAGACTCTGTTTCCTCTGCATATCTTTGCTGGCAAGACTCAGGTTTCGTTCCTCAATAGCCAGTGAGGCCCGGGCATTTTTTTCCTGCACCTCGAGTTCAGCTAATTCAGCTTTTGCCTTACTGACAGATAATTCATAGTCTGTTGCATCTATTCGAACTAATATGGCTCCTTCCGGAAGAATTTCGCCATTTCGAAGTTTCGGATGAATCTCCATAATCCGGCCGGCGACTTGCGCAATAGCGGTCCAGACACGCGCCGGGCGTACCTGCCCATAGCCTTCTGCAACCGGGATCAGTTTTATCATTGGTGCTTCAATGACGCGTACCTTTGTTTCACGTTCCGCGTTTTCAATTTTTGCAGGAGGTTGTTTCCCTGTTGTCATCAGGAAAAATACCAGTATGCCGATAGCAACTGGAGGGATGATGAGGAGTTTATGTTGCTTGATGTAACGGCTAATAGACATTGATATTATCGACCAGGTGATAATTGTTTCTACGGATAGTTAGGGCTCAGTTGCAGAGGTAATCTATCACTTCGCAGCTTGTACACCCAAATGAATCAAACTCATGAGGTAAGACTCCATCCTAAGTACGGATTGGTGTTAGAGAGTGATTATTCGGCAAAAAACTTCCGTGAGCTGTTTTCCGGATAATTTCTGCCACGCTCTGCAAGATCAACCGGGTTCTGACTACATTTACAATTGTTGGGTCGTCAGCTGAGCATGCTGTTAGCTACATGACCAATGCTCCGGGGAAGCTAAACAGGCGCAGCACCTGACAATTCCTTCAGTTTTTTCCAATGCCCCCTGCTTAAGCTCCAAAACCATCCAGGCTTCAGGACACTCAAGTTGATAAGGTGGCTTTAGATTATACTTATTGGCTGATTCAAAGCCCGATAATGAATAATAGTTTGGGTCACCCAAAACGAATACGAGTTCTGCACCGCGTTCTTGCAGAGTGTGAAGCCCGCTTTGAATGAGTGACTCTCCTATTCCTTTAGCTTGAAACTCTTTTACCACAGCTAGCGGCGCCAGTATGAAAGCCGTGATATCTGCATCACAGCCTTCAATATTTACAGCACTGAATAGTATGTTGCCAACAATTTGGTTATTTTCTTCAGCGACAAGGGAAAGCATCGGTGCAGCCGTTTTATCGACCAGGATTTCACATGCTAGTTCAGCAACAATCGGGCCTTCAGGTTGGCCAAATGCATTTTCATGCACTTCTCGGATAACACTAATATCCTGTCTTGTTGATTCTCTAATTTGCACCAATTCTCCTCAAGTTGCTAACAGAGATATAAGCTGAATCGTTTTCCCTTTGTATGTAGCGATGAGTAGAGATATTGACCAATTTCACTTACATCATCGTGCCCGACGATGTTGTGATAACAACATGCACAACAAGACATAGGCACCTAAACAGCTACAGGTGCTACAGTGTGTGACCGCTGACATTGTGCTGTGGCAAGCTATAGCTAATGCGGTTCATGCATCGCTCTTATAGCGG
>JASJFV010000069.1:0-11744 GCA_033791885.1 Gammaproteobacteria bacterium
CTATTCAATTGAACTTTTATTACTAGTAAACCCTCTCACCATACATGCACCCGCTTTTCAATGATAATACCTATTCATAAACAAGAAGCATTATGATGATGAACTCAGTTTCTAAACACCTGGCCAGGCAACGCTTTACTATAAGGTTTCTTGCACTGCTGGTTTTACTCCTGCCTGCCACGGCATATGCAGAAGGACACACATCGGAGAAACATTTCTCCAGCGGCGACAACAAGGTAATGCTGTTAGAACTCTTCACCTCTGAAGGCTGCAGCAGCTGCCCCCCTGCTGAAAAGTGGCTAAACTCACTCAAAGATGATCCCCGCCTGTGGAAACAATTTGTCCCGCTTGCCTTCCATGTTGATTACTGGGATTACATCGGCTGGAAGGATCCATTTGCCAGCAGCGAAAATGGATTACGGCAAAGAACATACAGAAAACAGGGAAATATTCGTACTGTCTATACCCCGGGCATGATCCTCAATGGCAAAGAATGGCGCCGCTGGCACTATAAAAGGAGCGTACCACCCACCGATGCAATTGTCGGCAATCTCGATGTTGTGATCAATAATGACATTATTAAGGCTAATTTCTCACCTGCAGGTCAACAAGCCACTGAATGGGAATTAAACGTCGCAGTACTCGGTTTTCAATTACATTCCAGGGTAAATGCCGGAGAAAATTCGGGACGCAAACTTGACCAGGAGTTTGTTGTACTGGCTCATAAAAAAATGCTTTCGCGAGACGGTAACTGGCAGATGACGCTGCCCAAAGTCAACAAAGATCATGCAAAACACACCGGCCTTGCAGCCTGGGTCAACAGGAAAGGCATACAGACACCAATCCAGGCTACCGGTGGCTGGTTAAATTAATAAACACCATGTCAAATGAATAAGGACAATCCTGTCGTGTTGCCACAAGGATGAGATGGTACAATCCCGTCCTTTCCTGATGGATTAGCAGACAGTAAAGTCGCCGCTTCAGGACACTACACATACACGGAAACTATGGATAAAAACACTGCAGGCATACCTCAGCACAAACCTCGACCATTGATCGATTTACTGGTCAGTATAGTCATTCCTTCAGTCATCCTGATGAAATTCAGCGGTGCGCAGGACCTGGGTGCCACGCGCGGCCTCATTGTTGCACTCGCCTTCCCTATTGCATGGGGACTGTTTGAACTAATCAGATACAGGAAATTTAATTTTATTGCGATTCTCGGCATCGTTAGTGTATTACTAACTGGTGGCATTGGACTGCTTGAACTGGATTTGAAATGGCTGGCGATTAAGGAAGCTGCGGTACCCGGTGTAATAGGCATCGCCGTGCTCATTTCGACGCGCACCCGCTACCCTTTGATCCGCACTCTTCTTTATAATCCGAAAATTATGCAGGTGGATCGAATCCATACAGCCTTAGAGGAAAAAGGTCTCGTGGAAACTTTTGATAAGAGACTCCTTAATGCGACCTATATGTTAGCCAGCACCTTTTTCTTCTCCTCAGTTATGAATTACATAATGGCTAAATGGATTGTCACCAGCCCCACTGGCAGCGAAGCATTTAACGAGGAACTGGGCAGGCTGACACTGGTCAGTTATCCGATGATTGCCATCCCATCCATGATCATGATGTTCGGCGTGTTGTATTATTTATGGAAGACCATTCATGGTCTCACTGGACTAGGGCTGGATGAATTGATGGTATTGCCGGATGACCATGACGATAAGTCCAATGACAAAACCAAGGCAGAAGATAAGGCCCCTTCCTGACAGGAAGTGAGTCAATTGATCAGTACATCTCTCTTCAACCGGAGGTATGCGATTGAACAAATTTTTCCTGACGTTTTATAAAACAGGACTCCTGCAAGTCCTTATTACCTTTATATTCCTCTCCACCCAGCCTGTGCATGCGGAATCAGAAAACATACCCTCGTCTTCTGATAAAGGTTTCAATATCGCTACCATCGCTGAAGGCCTCGAGCACCCCTGGGGCATGGCCTTCCTGCCAAATGGAAATATACTGGTTACTGAAAGGCCGGGCCGCCTGCGCATCATCAAGCAGGGTGTGTTACAGGCTGAATCTATCACTGGACTTCCATCAATCTCCGCACATGGCCAGGGAGGGCTACTGGACGTAGCACTACATCCGGACTATCAAACCAACGGGTGGATATACTTTAGCTATGTATCCGAATCCGGCAGCAAAACCGGTACCGAGGTTGGCAGAGGCAGAATGCTCGATAATCGTATCAGCGAATGGCAAACCCTGTTTCGTCTTCAACCTAAAAGCTCTAGCGGCAGACATTTCGGCTCACGGCTGCTCTTCGACCGGAAGAACTACCTCTACATCACCCTCGGCGACCGGGGCGAGCGCTTTCGTGCGCAGGATCTGGATGATCATGCAGGCTCTATTATCCGCCTGCATGATGATGGCTCTGTGCCTGCTGACAATCCTTTTGTTAACCAGGCGGGCAAACAGGCAGAAATATATAGCTACGGTCATCGAAATATCCAGGGTGCTGCAAACCACCCCGAGACAGGCGAGATCTGGATACATGAACACGGACCTCAGGGGGGTGATGAACTGAATATTATTCAGGCAGGACAAAATTACGGCTGGCCTGTCATCACCTTCGGCAAGGAATATGGCAGCGGTGATGATATCGGGGCAGGCACCCATAAACAGGGTATGCAGCAGCCACTCTACTACTGGGTACCTTCGATTGCGCCATCCGGAATGGCTTTTTATGATGGCGAAAAATTTCCTGCCTGGCAGGGAAACCTGTTCGTCGGCTCTCTAAAATTTCGACTACTGGTGAGACTTGAACTGGATGGTCCCCGCGTTATTAATGAGGAACGCCTATTAAAGAACAAGTTGGGTCGCATACGTGATATAGAAGTGGATACTGACGGTTTTATCTATCTACTGACAGATCAAAATAATGGCAAGCTTGTTCGCTTGCAACCTTAATTTGATTACGAAAAAGTAAGGAGACAATATTGGATATAGCAACACTGACAAACTTTTTCATCTGGTGCACCATCATCAATGGCAGCCTTTATTTATTTTGGGCAATGTTCCTGCTGTTTACCCCGGACCTGGTATATCGAATCCAGTTCAGATTTTTCCCTATCCCACGAGAAACATACAATGTAATCATCTACTCGTTCCTGGGACTGTTCAAAATATTTTTTATCTTCTTCAATATTGTTCCCCTGGTCAGCCTGCTGATTATTAGATGAGCAAGGCTACAGCTCCTGCCTCGCAGTCTTCAACTGTATAGTGGAGATGAAACTAGTCAGCTGTTGTGGTTTCCTGGCATTATAATTGATGGCTAATAGTCGCAATCCAGTTGCCTCGACGATTGTCTTTACCGGACTGGCTCTCATTGCCTTTGCGGCTAATTCAGTGCTGTGCCGGCTGGCTCTGGGAGAGCAAGCTATTGATGCCTCCAGTTTCACTGTAATACGCCTGTTGTCCGGTGCAGTGGTGTTATTGGCAATCCTGCGAGTGAATAATAATAAAACTGCCACTCAGGCAAAAGGCAGCTGGTCTTCCAGTCTTATGCTTTTTCTTTATGCGCTAACATTCTCTTTTGCCTATATTACGCTCGATACAGGAACCGGGGCGTTAATCCTGTTCGGCTCGGTGCAGATTACAATGATACTGCTATCAATAATCTCAGGACAGCGCTTGCACACAGCTGAATGGGTTGGCGTTAGCCTGTCTTTTGTCGGTTTTGTGTACCTGATACTTCCCGGTGTCACAACTCCTTCAATAAATGGATTCATGCTGATGACGGTAGCGGGTGTGTCGTGGGGAATATATAGCCTTAAAGGGAAGAGCTCTGCCAACCCTCTTATGGATACGGCGTATAATTTTTTAAGAACAATTCCCTTTGTTACTATACTGGCATTACTGGCTATTAAGCAGGTGCATTATTCACCAACAGGCATACTCTACGCGGTGTTATCAGGTGCCATCGCATCCGGTATTGGCTATGCAATATGGTATCGCGCACTTGCTGGACTTTCGACCACGCAAGCGGCCGTGGTGCAACTGTTAGTACCTGTCATCGCTGCATTTGGCGGTGTGGTATTTGTATCGGAGGCAGTTACACTCCGCTTGATTGTTTCAGCCATCCTGGTATTGGGTGGCATTTTCATCGTCGTTTTAGGCAGGTTCTATTATGCCCAGTTTCAGTCTGGTAAATCTTGACAGGCTCGATGCAGTAGCCGAAAACATACCAGGAATTTTATTAAACACTGTGACATTCGAGTTTATGCAGGGTAAAGATGGAAATAAAACATGCAAAAAAAGAAAACGCGAGGGACCTGGCGCAGTTAATTAATATCGCCGGTGAGGGTATACCGGAATATCTCTGGCGACGAATGATTGAAGCGGATGAATCGTGGTTAGATGTTGGCATCAGGCGTGCGGCAGGAGATGAAAGTGGCTTCAGTTACACCAACGCCAGAATATGCATGGAAAACAATACATTGCTGGGAATGCTCATTGCCTACAAACAACAGGATCCGTACCTGATTGAGGACCTGTCTGAATATCCTGACATAGTCCAGCCACTAATAGAGCTTGAATCCAGGGCTGCCGGGAGCTGGTATATCAATGCAATTGCAACTTACGAGAATCACCGGGGAAAAGGTGTCGCTCGTAAATTATTAGCCGATACTCAACAACTGGCAATTATGAATTACTGTCAACTGATGAGCCTGATTGTTGCATCGGACAATGTTGCTGCGAAAAAGCTATATGAATACCTCGGCTTTCAAGCAATCGCTTCTCTGCCAATCATCCCATACCCAGGGAGTACGCATAACGGCGACTGGATTCTAATGACCTGCAAGGTGAATCAACAATCACAGACAGACACTGTAGTCGATTGAATGGTTGCACTTGCGCCCAACATTAAATAATTCGCAGCAGGGAATTTCTAATTTAGAGATACACTGAATCCTTCTTCAGGACAGCAATGCGACACTTTTAGCCTGCGCATAAACCTGCTTGCCAGCTTCCAGCCCAAGCAGGCTTGCCGATTTTCTTGTTAGCCGGGATAACAGGGCTACGCCACCCGCTAATAGCCTTACCGTCACCTGGGCCTCGCCAACGGCTGTTATTTCATCAACAATTGCCGGAAAGATATTAAGAATACTGGTGTCCGACTGATGTTCAAGAGTCAGGCTAACATCCCTGGCAGCAACGCGAAGCCGGACTGAGCAGCCAACAGGCAAATCTTTCCGGGTCACGGTAAAACGCCCTCCTGCGAAGTCCAGGTAGGTCAGAGAAAATTCATCATCATGCCCTGCTACAACGGCTTCGATCAGTGCTTCCGCATTTTCACCACGGGCAAGCGGCAGGTCGAGCCGGGTCAGCATCTCTCTCGTGAGGCCGGTTGCAACCACTTTTCCATTATCAAGTAACACCAGGTAGTCCGCCAGGCGTGCGACTTCATCAGTAGAATGGCTGACATAGATCACCGGTATATCCAGTTCATCGTGCATCGACTCGAGGTAAGGAAGAATTTCCTGCTTGCGGGCCGAATCCAGCGCAGCCAAAGGTTCGTCCATCAGTAGAATTCTCGGGCTCACAGCCAGCGCCCTCGCGATGGCCACTCTCTGACGTTCACCGCCAGACAAAGTATCAGCTTTACGATCCAGCAGATGACTGACACCTGATAACTCTATAGCTTTTTCAAGCGAAATTTTCCGTTCAGCCTTTACCAGTCGTTTAAAACCGTATTCAATATTTCCTTGTACACTAATGTGTGAGAACAGACTGGACTCTTGAAAGACATATCCAACAGGACGCTGATGTGGCAGCAGGAAATGGTGCTTGTCCTGCCAGACGCTGCCAGCGATCTTCAAATAGCCGTCATCACATTTTTCCAGCCCTGCAAATGCACGCAGCAATGTGGTCTTGCCGCACCCTGAAGGGCCCAGTAAGGAGGTGATACCATTGCTGGGAACGACAAGATCTACATCCAGAGAAAAGTCAGACTTGCTGAGTTTAAACCTCGCCTCGATGCTCATATTTATGCGTTACTCATGCCTGTACTATCCTGAAACGACGATTCAATCCATAGACAGTCAGCAACATAAGAAATGAAAGCAGCAGCAGACCGGCCGACAGCCAGTGGGCATGTGCATACTCCATTCCCTCGACATGATCATAGATGGCAATCGATACAACCTGTGTCTCACCAGGTATATTTCCGCCAATCATCAGCACAACACCAAACTCACCCAGGGTGTGGGCGAATCCAAGAACCGCTGCGGTAAGGAAACCTGGCCTGGCAAGAGGAACGGCGACAGTAAAAAAACGATCTATTGATGAAGCACGCAGCGTGGCTGCCACTTCTAATGGCCGACGTCCAATGGCTTCAAAGGCGTTCTGCAAAGGCTGCACCACAAAAGGCAATGAATAAATCACAGAGCCAATCACCAGGCCTGTAAAGGTAAATGCCAGTGGTCTGCCACCTAATGACTCCATCAGCCCCCCCACCGGACCACGTGGACCCAGTGTGACCAACAAATAGAAACCCAGAACGGTAGGTGGCAACACCAGCGGCAGTGCCACTATTGCTTCCAGTATGAATTTTAAGCGCGAGCGGCTGCGCGCCAGCCACCATGCTAACGGGGTCCCCAGTATCAACAGGATCATTGTCGTCACCGCGGCCAGCTTGAGCGTGATGGCTAATGCGGTGAGATCAGCTTCATTAAACATTACAGTGTCTCGTAGCCGTAATCATTGATTATCTTCATCGCTGCAGCACTTTTGATATACGATAGAAAACGTCGTCCAACTTCATTCTCTTTTAATAATACTGCCTGTTGTTCGATAGGAGTGTAAAGACCCTGTGGCACTTTCCAGTATGAACCTTCAATTGGCTGATTAATCTTCGTCACCTGGGATAGCGCAACAAAACCCAGTTCGGCATTTCCACTATTGACGAACTGAAACGCCTGCCCGATATTTTCACCGCGTACCGCTTTTCCCTTCATTTCACTCCATAGGCCCCGGGACTGCAGAACTTGTTTTGCCGCTCTGCCATAGGGAGCAAGTACAGGATTTGCAATTGCCAGGTAATTGAATTCCCCTGTTTCCAGCACATTACCCTGTGAATCAATATAATCCGCCATTGGACTCCACAGGACAAGATTACCTATCGCATAAGTAAATCGACTACCAGCTATCGCTATGCCCTCTTCTTCCAGCAGCCTGGGGCGCTCAATATCGGCTGAGAAAAAGACATCAAACGGAGCTCCATTGTGGATTTGGGCGTAATGCTTGCCGGTTGAGCCAAAAACGAGCTTAACTTGATGCCCCGTATTATCTTCGAAACTCCTCGCCAGTGTCGTCATCGCACGCGTAAAGTTGCTTGCTGCTGCGACGCGAATATCTGCTGCCATCGACGAGTTGCTAACAATGACCAATACAAGTAAGAGCAATGCCCTGATTCTCAATCTTGAATTCTCCTTATAATCAGCACTTAATTGGTGGGTTTCAGTTCAACACTGAACAATTAAAGTCTGTATTTTCAATTTCTATATTATAACTCGCTAATATATTGTATAATTTAAAGTTTTCTTCCCTCCGCAAAATTTTTTCGCATAGGCCTGATATGTCCGAATCTGAACAACCGTCCGATTTCAATAGCCTTGGGCTCTCTAGCGCCCTGGTAAAGGCCATCAATCATATCGGCTATGAAACCCCGTCGCCAATCCAGGAACAATGTATCCCTTATTTACTCGATGGGCACGATATTATTGGCCAGGCACAAACAGGTACAGGGAAAACAGCGGCTTTTGCTTTACCCTTACTGGATTTGATCGACGTCAAGAAAAATCATCCCCAAATGCTGGTGCTGGCACCCACCAGGGAACTCGCCATACAGGTTGCCGAAGCGATTCAGTCTTATGCTCATTTCATGAAAGGATTTCACGTCCTGCCTATTTACGGCGGGCAGGCCTACAATCTTCAGTTAAGACCACTTCAACGCGGTGTACATGTCGTCGTTGGTACACCTGGACGGGTCATGGATCATATAAAGCGCGGTACGCTGAAGCTCGCCGGCTTAAGAGCCCTAGTACTTGATGAAGCAGATGAAATGCTGCGCATGGGTTTTATCGATGACGTTGAGTGGGTGATGACTAAAATCCCTGAAGAACGTCAAATTGCATTGTTCTCAGCCACAATGCCTGATGTTATTCGCAGAGTCGCCGAGAAGTTTTTACGTAAACCGAAAATAATTAAGGTTAAGACTAAAACCACAACGGCGCCGACTATCCGTCAACGTTACTGGCAGGTGGCCGGCCATCACAAACTTGACGCCCTCACCCGCATCCTCGAAGTGGAACCTTTCGAGGCCATGCTAATTTTTGTCCGCACAAAAACGGCCACATTGGAACTGGCAGAAAAATTGTCAGCACGCGGTTTTTCTGCATCGGCAATCAACGGCGACATCGCGCAAAAAACACGTGAGCAAATGATCAAGCAGTTGAAAAATGGCAAGATTGATATATTGATTGCCACTGACGTCGCTGCCCGCGGGCTTGATGTAGATCGCATCAGTCATGTCATTAACTACGACATTCCATACGACCCTGAATCCTATGTCCATCGAATAGGACGTACCGGGCGTGCAGGTCGCAGTGGTGAAGCCATCCTGTTTGTCGCACCACGTGAAAAACGCATGTTGAAGAGCATCGAAAGGGTGACACGGCAGGCCATCGAGCCAATGAAATTTCCAACCGCTGATGCAGTCAACGAACTACGCATTAACGCTTTCAAGCAGAAAATCAGTGACGCTCTGACGAACCAGGATCTGAAAATATTTAGTAAACTGATCACTGAATACCACAATGAGACCGGCACTGATCCGTTGGATATAGCTGCCGCCCTGGCGCAAATTGCTCAAGGCAATGTTCCACTGTTAGTATCAGAACAGAAAATGCAGCCTGAAAAAGGTTCCGAAAGAAAATCAGAAAGGAAGCCTGACAGGCAGCGTCCGGACCGGCAATCAAGCGGCAGAGAAACACGAGCACAACGGAAAGACAGACCGGATGACAGGGCAAGGCCACTCTCGACCCGACCCAGGGCATTAAAAGATTTTCCTGATGTGGAAATGTGCCGCTACCGTGTTGAAGTTGGACATGACGATGATGTTAAACCCGGTAACCTTGTTGGTGCTATCGCCAATGAAGCTGAAATCGAAAGCTGTTACATAGGCGCCATCGATATCTTCGATGATTTCTCAACTGTTGATTTGCCTGCTGGCATGCCCGCTGAAACTTTCCGTATATTGAAAAATGCCAGGGTTTGCGGCAAAAAAATTAATATTTCAGAATTAAAAAGCACAGAATCAGGGAATTCAAAACGGAAATCCGCCGCGAAGAAAAAAAGTGCTAAAAGCAAACCTTCATCAGCTGGCCAGAAAAGGAAAAGTAGCGCTAATAAAATGTCGAAGCAGCCAGATAAGCATCCATCGAAAAAGCGTAAAGATCAGGCAGAAAGTAAATAAGCAGGCATGTAAGATTAGTTATCCCTGACATTACACATTTGCTGGGTATTCTGTGCAAGTCCAACTCCTGCCTCTGCATATATATTAACCACTGCATCAACGCCGGCAGCCGTCAATATGGCTTCTTCATCAGAGAACTTAGTTGTCGCGCATATCAGGTGACTGTAGCCCCATTTTCTCGCCAGTTTTGCCGTGATGACATTTGTCTGCAAGTTTGGCGCACACAGTAAAATCCATTCAAATTTACAACTCTGACTATCCAGTCTCGACCAGAAATCAGGGCTGCTGGTATTCGCCAGGTATGTCATCCGGCCATTGGCACATTGTTTTTCTACAACCTGCTCGTCAAAGTCCAGACCCAGAACATTTTCTTCTCCCTGTTCGACAAGATAATCAAATGCACCAGTGCCAACTCTCCCCATTCCACAGACCAACACTTTCGTTTCTGGCAAATTTATGTCTTCATCTCCAGGTATTCGTTTGTCGCGTTGTAAACGTCTCAAATTACTTCTGTATCTTGTGTAGATACCATTGGCAGTCCTGTTGGTCAGCGATGAAAGTATGAATGAACTTGCGACTAATACTGCCATAACCACCAGCCAGTTCTGCGGAAGCCAATTCTGAGAAACCGCGACTACCGAAACAATAAGACCAAATTCACTATAGTTCCCCAGTAATATCGATGCTGTCGTCGTCGTGCGCACACGTACTCTGAATAGTGAAAACAACAGAAAGAAAAGGCCGCTTTTGATCAATAGACCAAATAACAATATAGCTACCGCCACCATGATATTGAAATCAGGCAATCCAGCCATACCGATACTAAGAAAAAAACCAACCAGGAACAGTTCTTTCAGACTAAATAGAATTTTAGCTAATTCTTTTGATTTAGGATGATTTGCCAGCAGGACACCAAAAGCAAGTGCACCCAGATCGCCCTTCATATCCACTGCATCAAACAGAGCTGCTCCACCCAATGCCAGTGCAAGGCCATAAAGAACCAGTAATTCACCATGCCCTATTTTGTCTAGCATGGCAGTCAGTATAGGTCTCCCGACAATCAGCAGAGTAATCAGCAATGCAGCCCACAATGAAGGGACCTTTGCTTCAGAAATACCAAGAAAAACAACAGCCGCGATGTCCTGAACAATAAGCACCCCAATTGCCAGTCGCCCATAATGTGCAAGCATGTCACCACGGCCCTCAAGCACCTTGACAACAAATACAGTACTCGAAAAAGACAATGCAAAGCCAAGTATCAACATACTTGCGAAGTCAAGTTCGACAAACAATGGAAGCTTCATTGTTTTTAGCAATAAGAGACTAATCGCTATAAGAATACTGACCACTAGAATATGAATAGTAGTGACGCCCCACACTTCAGAGCGTAACAATTCTTTAACTCGTAATTTTAGGCCAATCGAAAACAACAGCAATGTAACACCAAGGTCAGCCATTTCATTCAAAAACGCCCCACCTTCAGCACCAAAATAATTTAGTGTGAAACCAGCAACGAGAAAACCTACCAGTGGTGGCAGCCCCACTAGCCTGCTTAAAAAACCAAAGACAAGGGCTACAGCAATCCAGATAGGATCGTTATAGTTGATAGATGAAAGTATGCTATCCATTTAACTTTAAGCTTTATGTTTTGAAATACTTATATAAGCACCTGCTTGATTAAGAAGTTATTCTACTTCAGATCACCACACATTAATCCTGAGCTATAAATAAAAAGAAAGAATAATTATTTTCACTTGAATGATCAGGTCAGCATGTGAACTAAATCTAAAAACTCACCAATTGTTGATTTAGCGGTGCTTCAGAGAATATTTCTTGTTACAAAATGCCTATTAGAGAATGTAATAGTTGCCGCAAATTTCATGCCCTATTCACCCTGAGTTATCAGCACTCCATTCCTATGATCTTCGGCAACCCTCGCTATCAGAAGCCAGTGAAAACTTATTCCAAAGATAACAAAAACATGAAACAGCTCATGCGGACCAACCACCCCCTCGACAAGAGTCGGCAATCGTAAAAAATCAAGCACAGCCCCCACAGTATAGGCAACTGCACCTGCAATGAGTGGCACAAGATAGCGCCCACCGTGAAGATGAAAGATTAAAACTGCTGACAATGCACCTATCCACCCCATCAGCAGGTACAACATTAGCCCCACCCATTCAGGTAATTCATTAAAGTAAAT
>JASJFV010000070.1:0-7986 GCA_033791885.1 Gammaproteobacteria bacterium
GTGGCCGGCATGCCCAATGAGTACGCAGTGGTAACCCATGGCATGATGTCGGGTGACTTCCCTGTGCCCCTTTGTCACCAGGGGACAGGTCGCATCCAACACTCTCAGATTTCGCCTCTTGGCTTCAGTTCTGACGGAAAGAGGAACGCCATGCGCACTGAAGATGACGGTCTGATGATCAGGCACATCTTCAAGTTCATCAACGAAGATCGCACCGGCTTCTTTCAGCCGGTTCACTACAAAACGGTTATGGACAACTTCATGGCGTACATATATCGGTGCACCAATCTGCTCAAGTGCCCTTTCAACTATCTCTATTGCCCGGTCAACACCGGCACAAAAACCACGCGGACTGGCTCGTAAAATTTTCATAGTTCACCATTACTCTGTACATTGGCCAGGACATCATGATTGTCTATATTAATCATTCTCTACCGATACGACCTCGACCGCAAACATGACATCACGACCACAAAGCGGGTGGTTAAAATCGACCAGGACATTTTCTTCAGTCACTTCACGGATAATGCCCGGTACTGTTGAGCCGTTTGGTAAAGTAAATTCTATTAGATGCCCCTGTTGCGGTAGTTCACCCGGATCAAAAGCGGAATGTTCAACTTGTTGAACACGGGACTCGTCATAGGCGCCAAACAGGTTTTCCAGCGCGGGGATGATGATATCGTCTGTATCACCGGCATGCAGCCCATAAAGCTTCTGTTCAAGTTCATTAATGAACTCACCTTCACCGAGCTTGATGGTTTCCGGGGCATCTTCTGCCTCTTCTATGACAGTTCCATCTGCCAGAGATACCGCGTATCTCAGAGTCACTGTGCTATCGGCCTTTATTGTGTCTTCTGTTGTCACGGCTCTGATTTGTATCTGAATATGCGGAAATTAAAACTGTCCATAATAAGCAGGAAGGCACCGATGCTTATTGCCATATCGGCAACATTAAAAGTGGCAAAGTGCCATTGGCCAACATAGAAATCAATAAAGTCCACCACCTTCTGCAGCCGTAATCGATCAATCAGGTTCCCCAGTGCACCACCCAGCACCAGCCACAGAGAAATGGAAAACTGCAAGTCCTTTCGCGGCGCCTTATAAAGCATCACTAGCAATACCAATGACATCAGTAGAGCAACGACAATAAAGAATGTATTCTGCCAGCCGCCTGCCTGGTGCAGAAAACTGAACGCTGCACCGGTATTATAGGCAAGCGTAAAATTCAGATTAGGAATAATTGCTACCGGCTGATGAAGCACAAGAAATTGTTCAGCCAGGTACTTGGAAGCCTGATCCAGGATAACCACCAGAAAGACGATCCATCCGCCCTTACTGATAGCCCTGTCAAAACCAGCTATCTGCTTCTCAGCGGACTCGGCCGATGTACTCTGTGCAGAACTTTCCTTAGACAAAGCGCCTGACCTCACCCTCGCCTTCTACATTTACCACACAGCGCCCGCAAATTTCAGGATGCTCCGGATTACTACCGACATCCTCCCGGTGGTGCCAGCAACGCACACATTTCTCTTTTTCAGTGGCACTGACATCGATGGCGACAATGTCCTGGTCCCAGTCAGTCAGCGACTGTGCCCAGCCTGCCAGTTCACTTCCGCGACCAGCCCTGTCTTCGATACGATAAACGTGTACGTAGGAAGTAATAAAAATAAAGCGGCATTCATCGGCAAAGGACTGTAATATATCCAGTGTCCTGCCTTCAGCGTAGATGGTCACCTCGGCATCGAGCGGTGAGCCGATAATGCCTTCCTTGCGTAATGATTCAAGTGACTGCGAGACGCCTTCGCGCAACGCTGTAACGACCTGCCAGCGCGCCAGCAGTTCTGCACTGTTTTCAACCTCAGGTAGTGTATGCCAGTGCTCAAGGAAGATGCTGTCATCCCTGCTGCCAGGCATATATGACCAGATTTCTTCAGCAGTAAAGCTCAGTATCGGCGCCATCCAGCGCGCCAGTGCTTCCACTATGTGATACATCGCCGTCTGTGCAGAACGGCGCGCATGGCTCGCAGTTGGCGTGGTATACAGGCGATCTTTCAGAATGTCGAGGTAGAATCCACCCATATCATTGACACAGAACTGCAGCACAGCCTGGTAGATATGATGAAATGAAAAATCTTCATAGGCTTTGATTACTGCCTGGTTAACTTCCTGACAGCGAGCAATAGCCCAGGCATCAATTTCAATCAAATCAGCGGTCGCTACAATATCACGGGATGGATCGAAACCATCGAGGTTGCCGAGAAGAAAACGATTGGTATTACGGATACGACGATAGGCATCCGCCATTCGCTTGATAATCTCATCCGAGATGCTCATCTCATTGCGGTAGTCCATCGCCGCAACCCATAAACGGAGAATATCTGCGCCCATAGAGTTAATGATTTTCTGCGGCGCGATCACATTCCCTTTTGATTTCGACATCTTGTTACCATCCGCATCGACGGTAAATCCGTGTGTCAGTACTGTTTTATAGGGTGCACAACCCTTCATGGCAACTGAACTCAGCAGGGATGACTGAAACCAGCCGCGATGCTGATCAGAACCTTCAAGATAAAGGTCCGCAGGCGATTGATGGCCTTCTCTTTTATCCAGTACAAAGGCGTGCGACACACCGGAATCAAACCAGACGTCCAGAATGTCGGTAATCTTCTGATAATCATCTGCTTCATCACCGAGCAGTTCTGCCGGCTCCAGTGCGAACCAGGCTTCAACACCGCCCTGTTCGATAAGATCGGCAACCTGCATCAGGATCTCGTTGCTGCGCGGGTGCAATTCACCGGTCTGCTTATGAACAAACAGGGCAATCGGTGCACCCCAGTGCCGCTGACGGGAAATACACCAGTTCGGGCGGTTCTCGACCATGCCTTTTATCCTGGCTTCGCCCCATTCCGGCAACCAGCGTATATTATTTATCTCTTGCAGTGCCTTTTCACGCAGCCCGGCCTGATCCATGCTAATGAACCATTGCGGTGTAGCGCGGAAAATAATCGGTGTTTTATGGCGCCAGCAATGAGGATAACTGTGGCTGATTGATTCAGAGTTTATCAGGGCACCCTGTTCTTGCAGCACATCAAGGACATGAGAATTTGCCTTGAATACATGCTCACCGGCAAACAGTGGTGTGCCTTCTACAAACACTCCATTACCGGCAACGGGGTTATCCACTTTCAGGTTATATTTTCTGCCGGCGACAAAATCTTCCTGGCCATGCCCGGGGGCTGTGTGTACAGCACCTGTACCGGCTTCTGTTGTCACATGCTCACCAAGAATCACGGGTACGACGCGGTCATAGAACGGGTGCTCCAGGCCAATGCCTTCGAGTGCCTGGCCACTGACAGAAGCGAGCTGGATATAATCTTCCACGCCATATCGCGTTAATACAGAATCAAGCAAATCCGCTGCAAACACATAAAGCCCGGGGTGTTTGTCATTTATCCTGACCAGTACGTACTGTAGTTCCGGATGAAGTGCAACTGCCTGGTTCGCAGGCAGAGTCCATGGCGTTGTAGTCCAGATGACAAAGGAAACCGGTTCACTGCTCGGCTCATGGGAGAATGCATTATGCACAGAGGCACCATCAGCAGCACGGAATGCTACATCAATGGCCATTGATGTTTTGTCCTGATATTCAACTTCCGCTTCAGCCATCGCTGAACCACAATCGGTGCACCAGTGCACAGGCATAGCGCCCTGGAATAGGTGTCCCTGCTCAATAATGCGTCCCAGTGAGCGGACAATTTCTGCCTCATTCTCCGGTGCCATGGTCAAATAGGGGTTATCCCAGTCTGCCAGCACACCAAGTCGCTTGAAATCTTCGCGTTGGCGGTCGACCTGCTTCAATGCATATTCACGGCATTTATGGCGAAATGTATTGGTATCGATTTTGACACCGGCCTTGCCTGATTTTTTCTCTACCTGTAATTCAATCGGTAAGCCATGGCAGTCCCAACCAGGTATATAGGGTGCATCGTAGCCATCCAGCGTGCGTGATTTAACGATTATATCTTTCAGTATTTTGTTAACCGCATGACCGATATGAATATCGCCATTGGCGTAAGGCGGCCCATCGTGAAGGATGTACTTGGGTGCGTCTGCACGTTGCTGACGAATTTGCTGGTATAACGGCTGCCCCCAGTGCTTGAGAAGTTCCGGTTCACGATTCGCCAGGTTGGCTTTCATTGGAAAGCCCGTTCTGGGTAAGTTAATGGTCGTTTTGTAGTCGGTCATTCGATGTGTCTTTTAATGATGAGTCAAATTATTGATAGAAATTACCGCGATAGCGGAAATTAACATGGCCAATGATTTTTTCACAGTGCCGGGATGAATAGTGACAAGTCTTTAAATCGATGAGAAATAGTCCCTGGCACTGATAACGTCACGCCCAATCTGTTCCTTTAGTGCATCAAAGGAATCAAAACGCACTTCTTCACGGATTTTGTGGCGAAAAATAACATTGATGCGGCGGCCATAGATCTGTTCATCAAAATCAAACAAATGGACCTCAAGCAATGTGCGTATTCCGCATACAGTGGGGCGTGTGCCGAGGTTGGCCACGCCAAATACCGGCTCACGCTCAAGCCCAAACACCTCAACGGCAAATATTCCGCGCAGAGGAATGACTTTACGTTTCATGTTGATGTTTGCTGTCGGGAAGCCCCATTCCCTGCCACGCTTATCGCCATGGGCAACTTTACCCGTCATATGATAGTGACGCCCGAGAAGACGCTCGGCGCGGTCAAAATCGCCTGTGGCTAATGCAGAGCGTATACCTGAACTGCTGACTCGCTCACCGTCAACGCAAAAACTGGGCATCGATACGACGGTAAAATTATTATCATTACCCGCCTGCTGCAATAACTGGAAGTCACCCGTCCTGCCCTTGCCAAAGCGAAAATCATCGCCAACCACAAGGTAACGGATATCAAGACCCTCAATCAGAATCTTTGTGATGAAATCTTGCGCTGCCATCGAGGAGAGCCGCTGATTAAATGGCAGCACAAGCAAGCGATCGATGGAAAAGCGTTTTAGCGTGACATATTTTTCACGGAAAGTTGTTAAGCGAGCAGGCGCCTTATCCTGGGCAAAATATTCCGCTGGTGTTGGCTCAAAAGTGATCAAAGTGGTCGGCAGATTCATTGCTGCGCCCTTCTCTGCCAATTGCCCGATCACGGCCTGGTGGCCAAGGTGAACACCATCAAAGTTGCCAATGGTAGCAACACAGGGCATATCAACCGGCTGCAAATTATGCAATCCGAATATCAGCTCCATGTCATCGATCCCAGCATGCCTGTTTTTACTCTTTTAGTCTTTAAAAAAAACCGAGCGGATTCTTGCTCACTGCTACCGATAGGATATAGCCAAAAACCAGTATTGCAGCCAGCCAGGCCAGCAGCCTGACAGGTGTTGTCTTAGCAAAACGGAAAGCAACTAAACCCAGGGCGATATAGACAATCAGCGCAACGATTTTTGCCTGCAGCCACGGGGTTGTCATCAAGTCCAGACCACTTCGGGTAAACAGCATAATGGCACTGATGATCAGCACAGTATCGACGATGTGAGGGGTGATCTTTAACCACTTTCTATTGACAATATCTGACCCACTGAAACGAAGTATGCCGCGAAAAATAAAACCGCAAATACTCAGCAATGCAGTCGCAACATGGATTATAAATACTGGATTAGACATAACAGTGTTGTGCAGGGAAAAAGACGCTAAATAACGCGGAATATATGAAATTTCAGATAACCCGATTCTGGCATGGCCAGCAAAACGGGATGATCAGCAGGTGGTCCACCGCGAAATAACATCTGGCACTGGCGCCCATTTCTAATAGCGGCCTGCTGAACAGAATCAAGAAAGTCCTGTTCAGAAATATGATGAGAACAGCATGCTGTTGAAAGAATTCCACCCCGCTTCAACACCTGCATAGCAGAACCATGCAGTTTTCGGTAGGCCTTACGTGCAACCGGTATTGATTTCCGGTTAGAAGCAAATGCAGGCGGGTCAACATTGACTACATCGTAAAGTTGTTCAAGTTTCAGACCTGGCAACCATTTCATTACGTCTGCTTTATTGAAATTGATCTTATTGCTGAGCCCGTTGATGCCCGTATTCTTCTCTGCACGTGCAAGAGCTGACTCCGAGATATCGACAGCGTCGACATGAGATGCACCGGCAATAATCGCATTCAGTGCAAAACCGCCATCATTACAGAAGGCATCCAGGACACGATCACCAGAGCCAATAAATCGTCTGAAGGCATAACGGTTTTCCCGCTGATCAATGAAAAATCCGGTTTTCTGGCCATTGATAACATCGACTTCGTATTTGATATCATTTTCTGTAATCAGCGCAGTGACGTCCTTAATCTCTGACTGCCAGACCCCTGTGTACTGAGGAAGTCCTTCCAGCTTGCGTAGCGAGGAATCATTTCTGGTCACAATTGCAGTTGGCGATAGTTTTTCTTTAAGTAGATTCAGGACCAGATCAATATTGCTCTCCATCCCCGCAGAATTCACCTGAACACTGAGCACATCATCGAACTGATCAACGATAAGACCTGGCAGTCCGTCACTTTCTGAATGAACCAGGCGCCTGGCATTTAACTGCGGATAGACCATGTTTCTAAGCAGAATAGCCTGATCGAGCAGCCCGGAAAAGAAACTCTCGTCGGGTTCCTGCTCATTTCCCGTCAGTGCACGAAAGGCTATTAAGGAATGAGGATGATAAAAGCCATATGCAAGAAAATTTCCGTCTTGCTGACGCAAGGCGACGATATCACCGGCATCGGGGCGGTCAGCCGGTTTTTCCAGTTCGTTGCTGAACACCCAAGGGTGTCCCTGCTTAAAACGCTGGCCTGATTTGCTTTTAAGGATGATAGATTTCATAGAAGTCATTTCCAGCAACAATCGCCACTCGCGAGGAGAACACGAAAAATTGAATTTAGCCGCTTGTTGCTCAGGCTTCCTGCTGCGGTAACACCGCAAGAATATCGAGACCGGATTTAACCGTGTCGCCAATGCTCGCTTTTATTTCTGTGTTGTCAGGCAGGTAAAGATCCACGCGGGAGCCAAAGCGAATAAATCCGTAGCGCTGACCTGCTTGCAGAATATCACCTTCATCGACATAACAAAGGATACGCCGGGCAACCAGCCCGGCGATCTGAATACAGGTGATGTCCAGCCCGTTGTCAGTCCGAATCCACAGAGCGTTCTGTTCGTTTTCTTCTGCTGCCTTGTCGAAGGCGGCATTGACGAAGGAACCGGCACGGTACCAGCGTTTCTTAATCACTCCATTTACCGGTGATTTGTTTGAATGCACATTGAAAACATTCATAAAAACACTGATTTTTGTCACTTCACGATCAAGGTAAGGGTCTTTCATTTTACCAACAAAAATAACCTTGCCATCGGCCGGACATACGACATCATTAGGTCCGGCATTTGTCTGGCGTGTTGGGTCACGAAAGAATTGAATACAAAATAATGCTATCAGCCACCACGGGGCAGCCCAAAGCCAGCTCCAGACAAATGTGATGGCAATAGCAATTGCAAGGCTGCCGGCAATAAAAGGCCAGCCCTCACGTGCAAACAGTGGATGCCGTGTCATGGTTACTAATTAACCTTAATTAAGCTGGGTGAGATCAGTTTTTAGACTTATCAACGATCTTGTTGGCTGAAATCCAGGGCATCATGCCGCGCAGCTTTGCGCCAACTTCCTCGATAGGATGCTTTTCGCCTTTTTCGCGCAGTGCGTAAAAATTATTGCAGCCATCAGCATTTTCATCCATCCATTCTTTGGCAAACTGACCGGACTGAATTTCGCCAAGTATCTTCTTCATTTCTGCCTTGGTGTCGTCAGTAACAACACGTGGACCGCGGGTCAGGTCGCCATACTCGGCTGTATTGGAGATCGAATAACGCATGTTGGCAATACCACCTTCATACATCAGGTCAACTATCAGCTTG
>JASJFV010000071.1:0-5803 GCA_033791885.1 Gammaproteobacteria bacterium
GATTGCACGAACTGCAATATTATTTTTACGAGACTATGGAGTGAGTTCCTGGCGACCTTGAAAAATCAGGGCAATACTGCTTAATCCTGCTTGGTTTCCTTGTCGGAATCTTCGGGATAAATCTCTTCATCCATGATTATCTGGTGTGCAGGGCCTTCGAGATCATCGAACTGGCCAGATTTCACTGCCCAGAATAGTCCAGCGACTATGCCGGCGACAAGCACCAGCGCCATCGGGATAAGAAAATAGATGATGTCCATAACTCTTTCGCTTTTTGTGTTATGTATTACGATTTACGTAAAACTTTATACGTAAAAACATAACACTTGTCTTTATTTAGTCAACCGCATTGCATTTGCAACAACAATCAATGAACTCGCTGACATTCCCAGCGCTGCCATCCAGGGCTGAATAATACCCATAGCAGCCAGTGGTAATGCAGTTACATTATACGCCAATGCCCAGCCCAGGTTCTGCCTGATAATACGCATCATCTTTCTCGCCACTGTGATTCCCCGGTAGAGGATATTCAGGTTATTCCTGAATAGCACCATGTCGGCGGCAGCGGCTGCATAACGAGCACCTTCACCCATTGCAATCGACACATCCGCGCCGGCAAGCACAGGGGCGTCATTGACACCATCACCCAGCATCGCCACTGTTGCCCCCTGCTTTTGCAGTTCGCGTAATTGCTGCAATTTATCTGCCGGTAACATCGCAGCCTTGTAGTCAGTAATATGCAGGCGGTTGGCAACAATACTGACAGCCGTTGCATCGTCGCCCGAGTATAGCAGGGTCTGCACCCCGGCCTGCTTGAGGGAATTAACCAGCGAATCTGCTTCCCCACGTATAGCATCCTGCAGAACAAATACTGCCAGAAGCCTGGAATCATCCGACAACAACACCCGTGTTCCGTCTTCAAGCCTGTTTAGCTGTTCCGATGAAAGGCCAAGACCCGTTTCATGCCTGATATAAGCAATGTTACCGAGAAAGATTTGCCTGCCATTCACACGACCAGAAATCCCACCTCCGGGTGTACTGTGAATATCTTCGGCTGCCAGCTTGTCTGCACCTGCCACGGACAAAAACGCTCTCGCGACAGGATGCTCGGAACGCGACTCTAGCGATGCCGCATACAGCAGGCATGCGGCTTCATTCATTGAATCCGTCAGGCATAGCGATTGTGAAATAGTCAGATTGCCATCGGTCAGGGTACCTGTTTTATCAAATACAAAATGACTGATTTTTGACAGCGTTTCAAGCGCATGCCCTCTGCTGCACAAAAGCCCATCGCGAATGAGTGTTCCGGTTGCAGCCGTAATCGCAGCCGGTGTGGCCAGAGACAGGGCACACGGGCAGGTCACTACAAGTACAGAAATGGTTATCGACAACCATTGTGATGGATCGTTGAAATACCAATATGTCGCAACTACTGTGGCCAGCAGAAGTATGGCTACTACAAAACGACTGGCCACCCTGTCGGCAAGTCGGGCAATTGCAGGCTTTTCCGATTGCGCCCGCTCAACCAGGCGCAGAATAGTTGAGAGTACGGTTTCCTGACCACTGTTGGTCACCCGAATTCGAAGCGGGCTTTCAATATTGATACTGCCGCCAATTACTTTATCTCTGACCTGTTTTGCACACGGATGGCTTTCACCGCTGAGTAATGATTCATCAACCGATGAGCTGCCTTCGATAACTTCTCCATCAGAGGGAATTGTCTCACCGGGCTTCACCTGCACGATATCACCGGGCTCGAGCTCCTGCGCAGCAACCACTTCTGTCTGGTTGCCTGCTTGTTCACGAATGGCCGTTGTGGCCTGAGACTGTATTAATGCCTCGGTATGCTCGCTGGCTTTTTTTCGCGCAACCAACTCCAGGTAGCGTGCAGTGAGTAAAAAGAAAATAAACATCACCACAGAATCAAAATACACATGTTCGCCTGAACCCATCATTGTGAACAAGCTGCCGCAGAAGGCGATTACAATGCCAAGACTGATAGGCACATCCATTCCGGCTCTTTTATGCCGCAGATCACGCCAGGCGGCGCGATAAAAAGGCCAGCCACTATAAAGAAACACCGGCAATGTCAGCAGCAAACTAATCCACTGCAGAAATGTGCGATACTGCGGCTCCATCCCCCACCAGTCGCCGGTATACATGGCAATCGAGAACATCATCACCTGCATTCCCAGTGCGCCGGCAAGCCCTAGTCTCTTCAGGTAGTCTTTGCGCTGCTTCTCGAGCAGCTGATGATGCTGACTAGGATCATAAGGATGTGCGATGTAGCCTATTTCAGAGACTGACTTGAGAATATCCGATAATTTTATTTCGCGATCATCCCAGACAATGCGTGCACGATGGGTAGAATAATTGACCTGTGCTTCATGGACACCGTGTTGTGCCCTGATATGCTTCTCATTCAGCCAGACACAGGCCGCGCAATCGATGCCTTCAAGAATTAATGAGGCCTCGCGCAAATTCTCGTCATTGTGACGGACAAAGCTTTTCTGTACTTCGTCACGATCATAAACCTCCGCCTGGCGCAGTACATCAGGCACCAGTTCCTGTGCAGTTTTACTTTTTTCAGTCCGGTAGCGGTAATAGTTTTCCATTCCGCCATCAACTATGGCTTTTGCCACAGCCTCACAACCACGGCAACACATCGGCTGTGGCTTGTTATCAATAATAACGTCAATGTCCAGCCCTGCAGGTACCGGTAGTCCGCAATGAAAACAGTTAGTCTCTTGTTGATTCTTTTCTGTCATGATGCTCTGCTAAAACGTTTTCATTTGTTATGCATCAACGATCGAACTATCTGGAAATGCATATCATTAAGCATTAAATCTGTGTCAGATGGCACAAAAGATGCGACTTACTCAAAATAAATTGATATAGATCAAAGTTCCATTTACCGAGTGCCTGTATAGTGTCGCGCGCCACGTCAATTATCACTCCAGCAGTTTGTTATTAGATGCAAGCTAATGGCATGATTTGTGGTGAAAAGTATAGTTAAGTATTTTATAATATACTTTTTCAACACTAAAAACTCTATAAACGACCCAATCTTTATAAGTTGAGGAATACCAATGCAAGAAACCTACAACTACAAAGTGATACGTCAATTTTCTATCATGACAGTTGTCTGGGGTATCGTCGGCATGCTGGTAGGCGTAATTATCGCCTCTCAGTTAGCCTGGCCTGCTCTGAATTTTGACTTACCATGGCTGACATTTAGTCGCTTACGTCCACTGCACACAAATGCTGTTGTCTTTGCCTTTGGCGGATCAGCCCTGTTTGCTACCTCCTACTATATTGTTCAGCGAACATGTCATGCCCGGCTATTTGCGCCCGCGCTGGCTGCCTTTACCTTCTGGGGCTGGCAACTGGTCATCGTACTCGCAGCAGTCACCTTGCCACTTGGTTTTTCTACAGCAAAAGAATACGCCGAACTTGAATGGCCTATCGATATCCTGATCACAGTAGTCTGGGTCGCTTATGCTATCGTTTTCTTCGGTACTATCGTCAAACGTAAGGTTAAACACATCTATGTAGCCAACTGGTTTCTAGGTGCCTTTATTCTTACTGTTGCAGTACTTCACCTTGGTAACAGTGCGGCATTGCCAGTCAGCCTGATGGGCATGAAATCCTACTCTGCCTATGCCGGTGTACAGGATGCAATGGTACAATGGTGGTATGGCCATAATGCTGTAGGCTTTTTCCTGACAGCCGGCTTCCTCGGCATGATGTACTACTTCATGCCTAAAGCCGCCAACCGGCCGGTTTATTCCTATCGCCTTTCTGTTGTCCATTTCTGGGCAATCGCCTTTACCTACATCTGGGCCGGCCCGCATCATCTGCACTTTACCGCACTGCCTGACTGGACACAGTCTGTAGGCATGGTCATGTCTCTGATTCTGCTGGCACCAAGTTGGGGTGGCATGATTAACGGTATCATGACCCTCTCGGGGGCCTGGGATAAATTACGCACCGACCCGATTCTCAAGTTCCTGGTTGTTGCTATTTCCTTCTACGGTATGTCTACCTTCGAAGGCCCGATGATGTCTATCAAAACAGTTAACGCCCTGTCACATTACACCGACTGGACTGTTGGTCACGTGCATTCTGGCGCACTCGGATGGGTAGCCATGATCTCGATCGGTAGCATGTACTTCATGATTCCGCGCCTGTTCGGCAAGACTCAAATGTACAGCTCACGCCTGATAGAATTTCATTTCTGGATTTCTACCCTCGGTGTCGTACTGTACATTGCCGCCATGTGGATCTCTGGTGTCATGCAGGGCCTGATGTGGAGAGCTACCAACACCGATGGCACACTGACCTATAGCTTTATTGAAAGTGTCACCGCCATGCATCCGTTCTATGTTACTCGTGCAGTTGGTGGCCTGGTGTTCCTTAGTGGGATGTTCTTGATGGCCTACAACGTCTGGAAAACGGTGAAAGCCGAAGACGCCAAAGCTGTTGATGCCATCATTCCAGAACCAGCGCACTAAGAAGGAGATCACTATGTCACTTCAAACAAAAACTGAAAAAAGCGTCCCTCTCCTGATCATACTGAGCATAATTGTGATCTCGTTCGGGGCACTGGTTGAAATCGTTCCTTTGTTCTTCATGAAATCAACCACGCAACCCATTGATGGACTCAAGCCTTACACTGCCATGCAACTAACAGGGCGTGATATTTATGTCCGTGAAGGCTGCAATACCTGTCATTCTCAAATGATTCGTCCATTCCGCGCAGAGACAGAACGCTACGGCCATTATTCACTGGCTAGTGAGTTCGTCTATGATCGTCCGTTCCTGTGGGGCTCCAAGCGTACAGGTCCTGACCTGCACCGCGTTGGCGGACGTTACAGCAACGAATGGCACCGTATCCACCTGATTAATCCACGTGATGTAGTTCCTGGTTCAGTTATGCCAGGCTACCCGTGGCTAGCTGAAAACAGTGTCGAAGGCTCGAATATAGCTGAAAAGATGAAAACACTGAGAGTTCTGGGCGTGCCGTATACAGATGAAGATGTCGCCGGTGCAGCTGACCAGCTTAAGGGCAAAACCGAGATGGATGCCATGATTGCTTACCTGCAGAATATGGGATCAACTATCCCGGCAGTGAGGTGATCAGCATGGACACTACGGAATTTCATATCTACTGGACAGTATCACTGTTCGTTCTATTCATCGCCATTGTAATCTGGGCATGGAGCAGCAAGCGTAAAGTAGAGTTTGATGAATTAGCGCATCTGCCTCTGGATGAGGACAAGTTTGTAGCTGAAACAAGGAAATCAGAGGGAGAAAACAATGCCTGAATATGATTTGATGTCAGATTTCACCAGCCCATTCTGGGCCTGGTATATCTTCATTATCGTCGCCGGCAGCATCATCTGGCTGTTTTATCTGTTAATGACTCAGAATAAAGATAAAAACAGCAGCACAGAAATTAAGCCAACAGGACATAAGTGGGACGAGGACCTTGAGGAACTCAACACACCATTGCCGCGTTGGTGGCTGCAGCTGTTTTATGCAACCAATATTTTCGCTGTTGGCTACCTTATACTGTATCCGGGTATTGCGATCTTTGACGGTGTCCTCGGCTGGTCATCTGTTGGTGCCTACTATGCAGAACAGGAAGCTGCAGAACAGAAATACGGTGAACAGTATGTCAACTACCTGAAACAGGATGTTGCTACACTGGCTACGAATAAGGATGCCATTATCACTGGCAGTCGCCTTTTCAGTACCTATTGCACACAATGCCATGGCAGTGATGCCGGTGGCGGCCCGG
>JASJFV010000072.1:0-4897 GCA_033791885.1 Gammaproteobacteria bacterium
GGTTCCAAAATTCCGCTTAATGTTGTCTATGCGATCTTCATCCAGTGCCCTGGCATGGTGTAGAATGCCGGCCACCAGGGTGTCGTTATCCACCTGCAGATCGTGAAGACTACGGGCTACTTCGAGTAATGGGCCGAATTCTACCTGCTCATCACCTGCTGGCACCTCCTCCTGGCGGAAGGCAAACGCCTTGCGAACCATCTCAACATCAACAGATAGGGCGTTTTCCTGCTGCAGATTTTCCAGCCATTGCTGAGGATTATCTGCTGCAGTCTGAACTTTTTCTACCAGGGATTTGACCATTACACTTAACTGCCCTGCCTTTCGCCAGCTTGATCTTGCTGCTGCGCAGCTTGCAGGGTATCGCCAAACCAGAAGGATAATTCCTTATCAAGAAAATCTTTAATCGGCATATAATGCGAGCCATCGCAGGAAAACGTCAGGCCGACCATGCCGTTGATAATATTAATCGAACTCGAACGCAGATATATGGTTTCATCACCAAAACGCAATCGCTTGAACTGCTCAAAACAGGCTTTCACCTGCGCGGCCGTAATGGTTGCCTTATCCGTATAAGGACGCCATGGATACGCCAGCGATAAATCCGGATCCAGTATTTCATCGATAGTAAGAATACGGTAACTATATGGATCCTCCATTAGCCAGATGGAACAGCGTCCACTGGAGAAATGAATTTTTGCATGAAAAACACCGTGCTCGGCAATCAGCGTTTCAAAACGCGACAGAACTTCATCAATGTGTTCATCCAGCGGGCTGGTAAAGCGCTGCTGTAAAAAAAGTGTACCGCGTACAGCCGGGTCACCCCGGTACTGATTCCAATGAGGAATAGAAGCCGACAGGCTTGAGTCTCGAAGCAAGTCATTGACAGAGAAATCTGCTGCAACAAAACCGAGAAGTTCATTCTCTCTGTTGACTGCCTGCAACGCTGTGATGCATTCCCGTCCATCATAGTCACTTCGATAAACTGAAGACAACATAATCCCCATATACGGTAAATGATTGCTCAGATAGGGACGTGCCTGTAAATCTTTACCCAGCCAGGAGTCATCAACACTGTCCGGCAGGATCATGCAACTGATGACCTTGCCCTCGACATTCCAGGCATAAAGCAGGCTGCAGTCAGGGATGGCGCCAATCTCGTGTCGCAGCACCTCATCAATCTGCTTTTGTTCTGGCCAGACCTCGCTGCACATGACGGCAAGTTCCGCTAGCGGTTGCTTAATCCGCTTTGCCAGCTGTTCTTTTTTTGCCAGGATACGAGTGTGTACGGAATTCGGGTCTGCCATATTGATCAATTGGATTCACTAGCTAGAAATACTACTCTGATGTGCTGTTTTCAATGAATAAGCAGCACCTGTTTCATTGCCTGATACATAACAATTGTTAAGAACTGTCCGTCCTGGAACACTTTATAACGCGACTGCATGTCAGTTATATTAAATCTTGCAGGAATTTCTAAATTTTCCCCGCGCTTATTCGTCCGAGTTCAGATACTCTACCCGAATTCGCGTAATGTCGGGTTCAATTTCCGCCAGATCGCTAATTGCCTGTAATGCCCGGTTCATTGCCTTTTCAACTACCGCGTGGGTCAGGATCACTATCGGCACAGCGGCACCTTGCTGGGCCGGTACTTTCTGCACTATCGCCTCAATACTTATACCATTATCACCGAGTATTCGGGTGACACTGGCGAGGACGTTTGGCTTATCCAGCGCATGCAGCCTGAGGAACCAGGCACTGCTCACTTCTTCTATCGGCAGGATAGCCGTATTGTCCAGTGCATCAGCCTGAAAGGCCAGGTGAGGAACCCTGTTTTCAGGATCCGTCGTCAGGGCGCGGACAACATCGACCAGGTCTGCGACAACAGCTGATGCTGTCGGATCAGCACCGGCTCCGGCACCGTAATACAATGTCGGACCAACTGCATCGCCATTGACCAGAATTGCATTCATTACGCCGTCAACATTCGCAATCAATCGTTTTTCAGGAATCAGTGTCGGGTGAACTCGCAGTTCAACACCCGCTGCTGTACGCCGTGCAATACCCAGATGTTTAATTCGGAAACCCAGGTCTGCTGCATCAGAGACATCCTGCGTAGTCAGCGATCGCATGCCTTCGGTATAGGCCTTGTCAAACTGTAATGGAATGCCGAAAGCAATGGATGCCAGTATGGTCAGTTTATGTGCAGCGTCTATGCCCTCTACGTCAAAAGTAGGGTCTGCCTCTGCGTAGCCTAATTGCTGTGCCTCAGCCAGCGCATCATCAAAACTACGCCCTTTGTCGCGCATCTCGGTAAGAATAAAGTTGCTGGTGCCGTTAATGATGCCAGCCAGCCATTGCACACGATTACCGGCCAGGCCTTCGCGTACGGCCTTAATGATTGGAATACCACCCGCTACTGCCGCTTCAAAAGCAACGGTGACACCTTTCTTCTGTGCAGCAGAAAAAATTTCATTTCCGTGTACTGCAATCAGTGCCTTATTAGCCGTCACCACGTGCTTGCCATTGTTAATGGCCTGCAGGACCAGTTCCAACGCCAGGGTATCTCCGCCAATCAACTCAACCACTACATCGATGTCCGGCTGATTGACGATCTCGAATGGGTCCGTTGTCAGGGTAATTGAACTGGTGTCACAAATTCTTGGCTTATCCAGTGAACGGACCGATGCCATGGTGACCTGAATTCCGCGTCCAGCACGTCGGGTGATTTCATCTGCATTCCGCTGTAAGACGTTAACTGTTCCACCACCGACTGTACCCAGCCCTAATATGCCAATATTTACAGGTTTCATTGATTCTCTTCTTTGTTACTGAGTTAGCTAAAAAATATTCTGATTCTGCAGTGCGATAATATTATCTGTTTACGAATCCCGGCGCAGCATCTCACGAATACCCCGAACAGCCTGACGCGTGCGCTGTTCATTTTCGATCAGGCTAAAACGGACATGGTCGTCGCCATATTCACCAAAGCCAATACCCGGAGACACCGCAACCTTCGCCTCCTGTAAAAGCTTTTTGGCAAACTCCAGCGAGCCCATTTTTTTGTATATATCTGGAATCTCAGCCCAGACAAACATAGTCGCTTTTGGCTTTTCTACCGGCCAGCCTGCTGCGGTAAGTCCCTCGCAGAGCACATCTCTGCGGTACTGGTACATATCCCTGATTTTTTCTACTTCATCATCGCACTGCTCAAGCGCAACAATTGCTGCCACCTGAATCGGGGTAAACATGCCATAATCGAGATAAGACTTCATTCTCGCAAGTGCCGAAACCAGTTCCTGGTTACCGACCATAAAGCCTACCCGCCAGCCTGGCATATTATAACTCTTTGACAAACTGAAGAATTCAACTGCTATATCTTTGGCTCCGGGCACCTGCATAATTGATGGCGCCTGGTAGCCGTCAAAGACGATATCGGCATAGGCTATATCCTGGACTACCCATATATCATGTTCTTTGGCAATGGCGACAACGCGGCTAAGGAAATCCAGGTCTACACATTGCGTGGTTGGATTGCCGGGAAAATTGATCACCAGCATTTTCGGCCTCGGCCATGATGTCTTGATCGCTTTTTCGATTTCAGCAAAAAAGTCGCCACCTTTAACCAGCGGAATGTGTCGAATATCTGCCCCGGCGATGACAAAACCATAAGGATGAATTGGATAGCTGGGATTTGGCACCAGCACAGCGTCGCCGGTTTCAACTGTGGCCAGCGCGAGATGGGCGAGGCCTTCTTTAGATCCAATAGTAACTATCGCCTCGCTTTCCATGTCGAGATCAACATCGTATTTTCTTTTGTACCAGTCGCAAATTGCCTTGCGCAATCGCGGTATGCCACGAGAAAGAGAGTAGCGATGCGTGTCAGGTCGCTGGGCGGCTTCACACATCTTGTCGACGATTAACTGCGGCGTCGGCTGGTCAGGGTTTCCCATACCAAAATCAATAATATCCTCACCACGCTGCCTCGCGTCTGCTTTCAGGGCATTGACGATATTAAAAACGTAGGGAGGCAGTCTCTTGATACGGGCAAATTGTTCCATTATTACTCTACTGATTTAATGATCGACCGAAGCATCGGAGGCGGAGATTCATTTCCTACAAAAATAAGGAACAATACTGACCCATGCGATAACTGTCAAACTAAAATAAAGTTCCCAGTTTTCAGCTTTCGGCGTACTTTCAAAACCAGTTAAATCTGTACTTCTTCTGATAACTGATAGCTGAAAACAAGAGACTTATTTCCTGCAATTTATTCTCCATTCAACTCGCTCTAATATTTCCTGCCTGGTCGGCGAATCGGCGTCTCCCCAAATGAGAATTTCCTCTAGCAAGCGAAAACAACCCATGCACATGTCAGCATCGTTTAGACAACAATCATTTATGCACGGCGATGGAACATTTGTTGAGGTGATTATTCGCATTATTGACTACTGACAGCATGCTGAATACGCAGCATGCCCTGTCGCAAATTTTCTACAGTATTGGCATACGAAAACCGCACATATTGCTTACTTTTATTACTGCCAAAATCGAGGCCGGGGGTAACAGCCACTCCTGCCTGGTGCAAAAGGGTATCACATAGCTGCAGCGAATCATCACTGATTGCGCTGCAGTCTGCATAGATATAAAAAGCACCGGCAGGACGGGTCCAGACTTTAAAGCCGGCATCTTCGATCAGTGGCAAAAGTACATCCCTGCGCTGATGGAAAATATCACGGCGCCGGATCAGCTCCGGCCGGGTCTCGCTGGCGAGGGCTGCCAGGGCGGCATACTGGGAAATTGTCGGCGCAGCAATAAACATATTCTGGGCCAGGCGATTGGCTACTTCAATGTATTCATCTGGCATCACTAACCAGCCAACACGCCAGCCAGTCAT
>JASJFV010000073.1:0-3771 GCA_033791885.1 Gammaproteobacteria bacterium
GCCATTCAACCTCTCTCCCTGGGGTGCTGATCTTCATGATGACGTGATTAATGTGAGTGGCAGCGGCAGGAGTTATCTTCTTACAGCATGGTATGAGCATGTCTTTGAGATGGGGCAAGATAATAGTATTGGTCTCACCCTTGGTATTATTGATGCTTCACATTTTCTGGATCAAAACGCCTATGCAAATGATGAATACAATCAGTTCATGAACGCCGCATTATCCAATGCCCCGAACACGTTTTTCCCCTCCTATGATCCTGGTGTTGCGGCTGTGTGGCACAGGGATAAATGGACTTTTTCGGGTGCACTCATGGAGGTTCATCAAATAAACAGTCCTGACACGTACACATTTTATGGTATTCAGGCCCGATACACCCTGAAAACCAGCCTGGGTACAGGTCATTACCGCGTCTTGCTCAACGGTGACCGGGACTTTGTTGACGAAGCCGGTGCAAGCAAGCAAAGAAATGATATATTGATAATTTCTATCGACCAGCAGTTTGGTGACACCATTGGCGCGTTTATGCGAATGGGCGGGAGGCTTGATGATGAGCCAATCAATTATCGGGAAGTTTACACCGGCGGAATTGACATCAGAGGTACAGGCTGGGACCGGAAGCTGGATAATATCGGTATAGCCCTGGGCTATATGTATGGCGGTAATACAAGAATCATAAAAACCCGGCTTGCAGAAATATACTACCGGACGGTGATAAACCCTAAACTGTCTATAACAGCTGATATCCAGTATATGGATGATGAGTATCATTCAATTCCAGATGCTGAAGGAATGATTTATAGCTTGAGGGCTACCGTCAATTTTTAAACAATCAAATTGGTGGTGCGAATCGATTGCTAGTAGCAACTGGCTACCTTTATCAGTCACATTGCCGTAACTATATTGTCTTTATTAGCGACTTAACCAATAAATCAGTCCTGGCATATCCGTGATGCCTACGGTAATGAACCAGGCATCTGAAGCGTGATCAAAATCACGTGTGCCCAAACCAATACGTAATCGATTCTTTAGAATACCGACATGTATGTCACCACCAAGGGTATCCCTATCGCGATTTTCAGGTTGATTGTAGGCGTGATACCAGGTCGGTGTAAAGCCGAAACTGGTGATATTTGGAAAGGAAGTTTGCCGGGTATAGTCTATTCCTATCGCCAGGAAGTTCTGATTGGTGTCGTTCGCACTCGAATGAAGTAAACCGCCGGCAAAACCCAAGCTTAAGCGTGCGCCCAGCAGGTCCTTTTGCGATAGCGCCATGGTGGGTTGCCAGGTCAGTAGCAGATCGCCTTCTGCAAAATCGAAACCAAGTTCGTAGGGTATAACATTGCGCCAGAACCAGTTAGCAGGTGCAGTCGATGGTGCAAAACTATAATCAGGATATCGGTAAGTGCTGCTTTGCAGGACGAAGGCGGCAGCTCCCAGAGTGGCGGCGTTCGCACTTTCACGTTTGTTTATATCAGGCTCGCGGGCTGCATAGATATCTTCCGCCTGTGTTTCAAGATAAACCAGTCGATTTGTTAAGCGACGCGTCAGTTCAGTGGCCCAGCTGTCTGGATCATCGATTATCTGTTCCATCAAGGGTTTTTCATCAGATTTAACAAGTTGCGCCAGTCGTGACCTGTCCTGTTTATCCGCTGGTGTCGGTACGAATCCTTCTGCCTTGAGATACTTAAAGAATGCTGTCTCACTCTCGCCGACAGCCAGTGCTTGCCCCAGTCCGTCATGAATAATGCGCATATCGCTGTCGGCGGGTGGCATCGGCTGATAGGCGAACTGGAGTAGTTTTTCTTTTCCGTATTTACGCATGGCTAGCCATGCGAATACATATCGTCCGCGGGAATCAGAATTCAGGCCTAGAATAGTGTGTAACTGTTTGGCGGTCGAGTCAAAACATTGCTTATAGGCATTTGATTGATAACGTGAATAGTATTGCAGGCTGCAGAGGTTGTTAGCAACCATGACCATGCCATCATATACCCCGACGTAATAGTCATATTCTCGAAATTTGTAATCGAGAAACGAACCGAAGTCTTCCAGTAGTGTTCCAGTTATGGGGGCGCTTCGACCTGATACGCGGAAGGTCCTGTCATTCTGCACGGAAAGCCGTGATTTGCGTATAGAGCTGTAAAGCTTTTCCTGTGTCAGATTCTCCTGTTCCAATAAAGATAACATGGCGTCAGACAGCTGCTTGCGATAACGGGGAATGTTGAAAGTACATGCGGTTTTGGAATCTGTTTTTCCGCCCAGATTTTTACAGTCTGTGATGATGCCTGCCTTGCGTAAGCGCTTAACGGAATAGGGTTTATCGATAACGGGGTTGATACGGTCGTATGCGATTTCCAGCAGCTGGCCGGCGCGTAATAATGCTTCAGTGCAATCGAGGCTGAGTTCGAAATACGGTAGCTCCTGCTGGCAGTCTAGAGTAATCTCTCTCTGTTTCAATATCTTGCTAAGCTTGTAGCTGATTTTAGACAGGTTAAGCTGCCAGGCATCACTGGTCAGTTCTCGATACAGTTCATATCGACGCGCAGTGCCAAGAAAGCCAACGAGTAACTCGCTTTCTGAAGCAGCACTGAACTCCATCTGACGGCATGCTTCGGAAGGATTGACGCTTTCACATGCCAGGTCTATTTTAGGGGTCGGAATTTCGTAGCGTATCCGGTTTGGGTCGATATAAAAATATGTTACCGGGTAGGGGGCGTTATCATTGCGTTTGTTGCTTTCTGCAAGGGTGCGCGCTACGCCAATGGGCAGGTTATCGAACAGTCCGCCATCGGCGAATTCCGCTTCAGCCAGTTCGTAGCCATCGGGGCATAGCAGACTGGTATCTACCTTCGTCGATGCCAGTTCCTGCGCAGATTCTTGTTGTACAAGGCGGCAGTACTGCAGGCGTTTGCGTCCAAAAGCCATAGGAAAAGCACTGGTGGTAAAGGCGGTATCTATAATCTGCTGATTATCTATGGAGAAGGGCAGTGTATCGTGAGCTCTTGGCATCAGTATCATCGAGGGGTCTGCCACTTTAGGGTAGTCGGCAGGTTCGAAGAAGAACTTGATGCTGCTGTCATCTATCACCCGCAGTTCAAATGGTATATAAAAGCGCTGATTCTGCACCTCCACTTCGCCAACGCTCAGCACTTCGGGTTCAATTTTGGTTACGGTCACTCCAAGAGGAACACGGCAGTCTTTTCTAAATAAAGGCTTGCTCCACTTTTTGCGCAATTCTGTTGCAGCATCCAGGAAGTCCTTGCGCGAAAGTACAGCATCATCAGGCAAATAGATGGGTGAGTCGGCATCTCGAGGAAGCAGTGTGTTGATATCGACTCTCAGCCAGATATCACGGAACAGGTTGTCATCAATACGGTTGCTGAGACCACCATCTTTTTCGTCACGGCTACACCAGGACAAACCGGAAAGCAGTGTGTTGATGCCGCCTGCAGAGGCACCCGTGATGCTCGCCATCTCAATAGGGAAAAATTGTCCACCCGTCAGGGTCACAAGGCCCGGACCCTCACGCACCATTTTGATTGCGCTCCAGTTTAATCCAGCTTCATAGGCACCCTTGCTGGCGCCGCCACTGATAGCGATTGAAACGCGTGCATGTCCAGTTTCTGAGCCGGCTTCAATATTACCTGCTAGTAGACCAAGGCCCAGAGTAAGGCCCAGAGTAAGGCCCGGGGTTATGGCTGCAACAATATTGAATTTAACTTTCATAGGAAGGCCTTATTTAATTATATTTTCCAGACATAGCAGCG
>JASJFV010000074.1:0-4163 GCA_033791885.1 Gammaproteobacteria bacterium
GGAAAAAATAGGAATTAAACATGACATTTGCATATCCTTTACGGGCACGAAGCTTCTCACACCTGGTGCTCTTCTTAATGATTTCTCTAGTCATTTCATCTTGTGCGACAGACAAGAAAGAAGTAGTGAAGGAACAGGACAGGATAGACTTTGAATTGTTGCAGTCACTGCCGCAGCAGCAATTATCCTATGAAGATGAAGTCAGGCCAGTGCTGCAGCGCCGCTGCGTGGTATGTCATGGCTGCTACGATGCCCCCTGCCAGCTGAAACTGTCATCACCGGCGGGTATCACACGCGGTGCCAGCAAGGAACTGGTATACAACGCCGGCCGTTTTACAGCGATGTCGCCGACCCGTCTGTATATAGATGCTAAAACGCCTGAAGAGTGGCGGAATAAGGACTTTCATAGTGTTCTCAACGAAGGCACAGCAACACCCAGCCAGAATCTTGATCAGTCTGTAATGTACAAGATGCTGCGATTGAAAAAAATGAATCCACAGGCACAGCAAGGGCTGCTTGCAGATGAATTCGACCTCTCACTGAGCCGCAAGCAAACCTGCCCAACGATTGACGAGTTTGGCAAGTACGAAAGGAAAAAGCCCAACCAGGGGATGCCCTTTGCAATGCCAAACCTGAGTGATGATGAGTACAGAATCATCTCACAGTGGCTTGCACAGGGTGCGCCGGTGCCAGCCGACAAACAGCCGTCGACTGCTGCCAGTCAACAAATCAAACGCTGGGAAAGCTTTCTCAATGGCACGGGCAATAAACAAAAACTGGTTTCCAGGTACATCTACGAGCACCTGTTCATTGGCCATATGCACTTCAAAGGCACAGACAAGCGTGAGTTCTTCCGCCTGGTACGATCAACAACACCTCCCGGACAGCCAGTCGACGAAATAGCCACAGTAAGGCCTTATGATGACCCTGGTGCTACCTTTTACTACCGTCTGCAGCGCTTCCCCGGTGATATCGTTGCCAAGACGCATGTCGTCTATGAGTTGTCTGATGAGCGCCTGGCACGTTACCGGGAACTATTTATTAAGCCGAAGTATGAAGTCGCCACCCTGCCTTCATATGAACCGCTGATAGCATCCAATCCGTTCAAGGCATTCAAAGATATTCCGCCGCGATCACGCTATGAATTCCTGCTCGATGACTCGCGCTATTTCATCGAAGGTTTTATGAAAGGACCAGTTTGCCGCGGCATGATTGCCCTCAACGTCATTGAGGACCGCTTCTGGGTAATGTTCCTGAATCCTGATAAGGACTCTATGCTGGTACAGCCGGGATTCCTGGAAGAAATGTCTGACTATCTGCAGGTGCCGTCAGCACAGGAAGGCAATATCCGGCTGCTGACCGGCTGGAAACAATACCGCGAACGTGTACAGAAGTATAACCAGGGTCGTTTCAAGTACTACATGGACATGAATCAGTATGACATAAAGGATGCGATGAACTTCCTCTGGGATGGCAACGGTAAAAACCCGAATGCTGCGCTGACGATATTCCGCCATTATGACTCTGCATCAGTAGACTTTGGACTGGTTGGCAACCACCCGGACACTGCCTGGGTCATCGATTACCCGCTGTTCGAGCGCATCCATTACCTGCTGGTGGCCGGTTATAACGTCTACGGCAATATGAAGCATCAGCTCAATACTCGCCTTTACATGGATTTTCTGCGTATGGAGGGAGAAGATATGTTCCTTTCCTTCCTGCCATCGTCACACCGCAAGACCATTCGCGACAGCTGGTACGCAGGTATGCGGCAAGGTTATGAGATGGAATCCGGTGATATCGATGAATGGATGAGCACTGAAAAAGTTATCGGATACAAGACAGATGACCCGCAAAACGAGTTATACAAGAACATTATCGGCAAACTCTCACCCGTACTTGAACGCGACGATGTCATTAACCGCTGTAGCCAGCCCCCCTGCAAAACGGCTGGTGGGAATGCTGTAAAACACCGTGCGGATGCCGCTATGCGCAAGATTGCCGACATCAAGGGAAAGGTGCTAATTGCTTTCCCGGATGTCGCCTTTGTTCGTGTGCGACGCGACGATAAGCCAGAAAACGACTTTGCGTATACGATTATTCGTGACAAGGCTTACAAAAACGTTACCTCCATGTTTAAAAGTGAGTCAGATGAGAGCCGTGACTATACCAACGATTCACTGACCGTGGTCGACTGGCTGGAAAGCTCCTATCCGAACTTCTTCTTTACCGTCGATATAAAAGATGTAGAGAAGTTCACTGAGCATTACGCCTCACTTACAAATCGCGAAGAGTACGAGGAGTTTGTCGCCATCTACGGTACACGTCGTACAAATGAAAACTTCTGGCAAACGGCGGACTGGTTCCAGGATGCAACCCTCCGTGAAAGACCTGTTAAAGCTGGGATATACGATCTAAATCGTTATGAAAATCGATAGCTGGTAAAAGCTGGCAATACATAAGAGGAATACTTAATAGGGATAGCACAATTGAAGCAGAATAATGAAACTGGCTAAACTTATCATTCGCATATTGATTAGCCTTGTCGTTCTGGTCAGTCTGCTGATCGGTATTATGATGGTTGCTGAAGTCAGCATTCCACTCGACAGCCTGCGCCAGCCATTCATAGACACGGTCGAGGAATCGACCGGGCGCGAGGTAAAAATTGAAGGTGATGTGAGACTCACAGTCTCGCTATTCCCTGCTCTGGTTATGGAGCGTTTAGAGCTTGCCAACGAGGCAGGCTGGCAGGATGCGGTTTTCATCTCACTGGGGAAAACCAGGATCCAGGTTTCCCTGTTGCCTCTGCTGCAAGGTGAATTCGAGTTCAAGGAAGTTTCTGCAGAACAGGCTGTCATCAATCTAGAGCAGCGAGCCGATGGAAGTAAGAACTGGTCTGTAGTTCACCGGGAAGATGATAAGCAAGTTGACACTCGGGCTGGTGAAGCTGACACCGTACAGATCAGCGATCGTGTTTTTGTCAACAAGTTCAAACTGGTTGACATCACGTTCACTTACCGCGATGAAAAACTTGGACGGGTGATTACTGACCACCTGGATGAGCTGCAAATCAATTCCCATGACCGCAGACGCCTTACAATAGAGCTGGCCGGTGATATAGACAACATCCCTTACACGGTAAAAGCAAAATCTGACCTGTTGCGCAACCTGATTAGTGGGAAGCCATGGAACCTTGACGCTGAAGGTGAAATTGGCGGGCGCCCTCTTTCGCTCACCGGTGATATTCTAATCACTGACGGGAACCTTGATGGAAAACTTGACCTGAATACTGGCAAGGTTGATATCGGTGGGCTGCTCGAATTTATGAATATCACCCAGGGTCTCGAGTTCACTTCCGGGCAGGTGCAGGTCAAGGCTGATTTGAAAGGCGACAGTCTGCATGACATTGTTAATCAGTCCGATTTTGAGTTTGTTCTTAAAGATGGGCTATGGAAACTGGGCAGTCATGTCGATAAACGCTTTCAAACAATCAATTTTCAAAATGCATCAATATACTCAAAAGGATCACAAGATCTGGACATGAAGTTTAGTGGAAAGGTTGGTCGTGAGCCTCTCGATTTACGCTTAAAGCTCAGCCCATTAGAGGCTTTTATCAAGGGTTTGGACAAGGCAAGCTTTTTACTCGAGGTAAATGTAGCCAATACTGATGTCAGGCTGGATGGCAATATTAAGCTGCCAGTCAGCAGCAAGACCCTGAACATGAATGTGGATGTCAGCGGGCAGCGACTGGATCAGTGGAATAGTCTCTTGATCAGCGATCTACCGCCGTATGGTCCCTACAAACTGACAGGAAATTTAGGTCTGACACCTAAAGGCTTCCATGTTGCAGACTTTCGGGCCATGATTGGTGAGAGTGATCTTAGCGGGACAATTGATATCAACATGTCAAAGCAGCGACCTGTATGGACCATGAACATGGTCAGCAACAAGTTGCAGTTTAATGACTTTATCGTCGAAGGATATACACTGATACCCGGGAAGACAAAGACCGCGGTTGAAAATGCTCCTGAAAGCAAGCCTGATAAAAGTGCCAAAGAAAAAGAGCGCGAACTGTCACAAAAGCTTGACCAGCGTCTCGGTGAAACCCTCGAGGTTGACCAGTGGGATATCGATGTTAGCGTGGAATCCCGCAATGTTTTCTC
>JASJFV010000075.1:0-5373 GCA_033791885.1 Gammaproteobacteria bacterium
CTGAACTTCATTGGGTTAACAGTAGTACGCCCATCCTGCTCGATCACAGCGACACGCGTACCCGCGTTGTTTTTCATGACTACGGTGGGTTTTCGTAAAAGTGGCCTGCGGATGAAATACATTTTCCAGCCGAGCTGCACCATATAAGTATATGTTTTCATCTGAGACGTATTGATGTATTGCTCGAAATCGGTGACCTCATCCGATTTGCATTGACGCCTTTCAATAATCCTCATCCTGACTCTCACCTGATTATGACAACATTATAATATTTTGATGGCTACTGCTCATAATAAGCAAAAGTTGTACCAAATCATTATCTCGTTGATAACATGGATGAATTTACATGCCGACTTTTGTTAGTGTTTAATATTCTGACAACTATACTGTGTGTATTATGAAAACATTCCAGTTGCTTAGTAAGGTGTTAGATAAGTTCAGCGATTCCTTGATGTCGCCTTCGGTTCGTTAGAAGACATGTAGACTACAGCCAGTAAAGATGTGATTTATTCGCGTTAATATATCCTTGCTTCAATAGGTGAGGGGGAACTTGCCATCTTCAATCCGTCGCCAGGTAGTACGATGTTTTCCAGTCAGGTCTTCAATGTCGCATGTGTTTAATCATCGGTTGACACGAGAAGGGCGGTCTCGATATTTCGCTTTTAATATTCGTTGCAAGTTGTAGTAACAGATTGAGAATATAGAAATGACAACCGACATAGAAACGGTCGGGTTTTAAGGTGAAACGGTGTCGCTTATTGCTTGGTGTTGCTCAGAATCTCTGCAATACGCTGGTCTATCTTTTCCTGAATAGAAGGGGTGTGAGCGGCTATCTTAGGAGCAGGTTTGATGGCCGTCCTACCTGTTTTCCTCCGGTACTTCTCTGCTTGCTTTCTGAGTGATTCATAATCGCCCGTACCCAGGACATTCAGCACCAGCTTGGCGACAAATGCGTCAGCTTTAGGGATTATTTCAACTGGCAACTCATCAATCAGGTCTATTATCATCTTCTCACTGGCTAATGCGTCACCCGATACGCCACTATGCTTGCCCAGATCCTTAGTTTCAGTGCTGATGTATTCTTTCTCGGCAGGATTCTCAATATACTTAATCTCACCATCTTCATATTTAATGGGCTGTAGCGTCATGGCTGCAATATGATAGCAATCCATTAAAGATGCCGCAGAGTCTAATTCATGAACCCCCTCAGCTATCCTTTTGACACGGTCATCTGTAAACCATGATGTTTTGAAGAAGAAGTCTTCAGGTAAATTTAGCAGTTTCGCGGCTTCAATTAGTTTCTGTCCTGCTTCTTCTGTATCCTTTCTGAGTTTTTCACCTTCTGCCTCCAGCATGCGAAATGCACGCGCAGAGTCACCATTCATGAAGATATGCATTACGCGAAGGATTTTCGATATAGCATTATTTGTAAATCCTCCTTCCTTAACAGCAATGTACATGATGCAATGACGAAGCTCACCTTTATGTGGTGACAAGGATGGATACTTGCTTACAGCACTGCCTGCTATCCTGACAATATTATTCAGGAAATGTTTAGTAGACTGGCTCATGCTGACAGCACCGTGACGTTTTCGCGTGGTGTTACTAGCAGGTCTATATAATCACCCCATTTCTCAAGTGCTATGCGCCTTTGCTTCATAAGCTGATTCTTGTTGTAAGTATTCTCTATTTTGACACGTGAATGACTCAGGCACTTGTCACTGATACGTGGCTCAATATCCAAATCATCCAGCTTGCTTTGCATCGTACGTCTGAGGTCGTGGGGACTTGCCCGTTCACCTGCCTCAGGGTTTGCTCCGTAGGACTTCTTTTTCAGTGCGTAAGCAGGTGACTGAGTGATAAACCCTCCACCAATGGCAAAGATAAATATTTGTTTCAGGAGATACAGGGCAGTCTCTGCGCGTGACGGATAACCCTTTTTGACCATGTTCTGAACTACAGTACCCACTCGAGGAGGGGTAATGATTGCCAGTTTTTTCCAACCGATTAGCGGAATAACATACTTATCTAATGCCATGCTTGCCTGTTCAGCAACGCCTTCAGTGCGGTTTACGTGAATATCATCTTTATAGAACATTTCAGCCAGTTCTTTAATGGTCTTCGGCAGTTTATCTTCACCATCGCCAGACAGAGAGCCTTCCTTGAGCTGTTCCTTCAGGTCGCCAGGTTTCTTCCTCGCATCTGCCAGCGACATATCCGGATATGTGCCAATAGCGACAACGTGACGCTTACCTTGCCTACGGGCATACCAGACAAAGTTTTTCTTTCCAGTGGGCAGGATTTCGATACGAAGACCTCGACAGCCTTCGTCAGCAACTTCGTAGCGGTCTTTATTAGGCTTCAGAGCCTTAAGTTGTGTGTCTTTTTTGATGTGATTTGGTGTAGAATTTGCGCTCGACATGATGGATACCTCGTATATCTGTCATGCAAGAGGCCAATTGGTGTTACCGCACTTTCTGGCTTCGCTTATATCAGGTGACTTTTAACCTGAATTTTAAATGTTATCGTATGCAACAGTGTGCTGCAATGGGTAGTGGTCGATTAGCCATGTAAAGCAGTATTACATGTAATGCAGTAATAATTAGGAATATAGTGGTGCTATTGGTACCAGGTGACACTGGTTGCAACAGCGTCTGATTAAAATTACATGGTAGTGGTCGGTGGTTCGATCCCACCCGCGTCTACCAAGCATTCTTATTTGTATTTGCCGGGAGTTTCATCCCGTTCACGCGGCCTCTGGTAAGGGTCGCCACTGAGTTGAGGTTATTATCATGCCAGTAATTACTCTTCCCGATGGATCAACTCGATCCTATGAAACCCCTGTTTCTGTTATGCACGTTGCTGCCGATATCGGTGCTGGGCTTGCCAAGGCGACGCTAGCGGGCCGTGTTAATGGCGAATTGGTAGATGCCAGTTTCATCATGCAGGAAGATTCCTCTGTCGCTATTGTTACCAGTCGTGATGCGGATGCGCTTGAGCTGTTTCGACATGATGCAGCGCATGTGATGGCGCAGGCCGTTCAAGAGTTATTTCCCGGCACACAGGTGACAATTGGCCCGGCGATTGAAGACGGATTTTATTACGATTTTGCTCGGGAAGAGGCCTTTACGCCGGCTGATCTGAATAAGATCGAACAACGCATGCATGAGATTGTAAAACGCGATCTTCCCATCGAGCGCGAAGTGCTGGACAGGGAAGAAGCAATGAAGGTTTTTGCCGCGAAGGGCGAAGACTACAAGGTCGAGATTATTGACGACATCATTCCTGAAGGCGAAGAAGTGTCAATCTATCGTCAGGGTGACTGGTTCGATGTCTGCCGTGGGCCGCATCTGCCTAGTACCGGCAAACTGGGCAAGGCCTTTAAGCTGATGAAATTGGCGGGTGCCTACTGGCGCGGTGATTCACGCAACGAAATGCTGCAGCGTATCTACGGCACCGCCTGGACAGATAAGAAAGAGCTTAAAGGCTATCTGCATCGTCTTGAAGAGGCAGAAAAGCGCGATCACCGTAAACTGGCCAAGCAGTTGGATTTATTCCATCTGCAGGAAGAAGCGCCAGGCATGGTGTACTGGCATGACAAGGGCTGGCGCGTTTACCAGGTGGTTGAAAATTACATTCGCAGCCAGTTGCGCGAGCACGGCTACCAGGAAGTGCATACGCCGCAGATCATTGACCGTTCTTTGTGGGAGAAGTCGGGGCATTGGGACAAGTTTCACGATGATATGTTTACCACGGCTTCGGAAAATCGTGATTACGCAATCAAACCGATGAATTGTCCTGCGCATATCCAGATATTTAACCAGGGGCTTAAGAGTTACCGTGATTTGCCGCTGAGACTGGCCGAATTTGGTTCCTGTCATCGCAATGAACCTTCCGGTACTTTGCACGGCATTATGCGCCTGCGTCACTTTGTGCAGGATGATGCTCATATTTTCTGCAGCGAAGAGCAGATCCAGAATGAAGTGTCAGATTTCATCGATCTGCTGTTTGAAGTGTATAAGGACTTCGGTTTCGAAGACATTCTGATCAAACTGTCAACGCGGCCGGAGAAACGGGTAGGCAAGGACGAAGACTGGGATCGCGCAGAAGCGGCGCTACAGCAGGCGTTGGATGCCAAGAGCCTCGAATGGGAGCTGCAGCCAGGAGAAGGGGCTTTCTACGGCCCGAAGATTGAATTCTCATTAAAAGACAGTATTGGCCGAGTCTGGCAGTGTGGCACCATTCAGGTCGATTTCTCGATGCCCGGTCGACTCGATGCAAGCTATATCGATCACGAAGGCAACAAGCAGGTGCCGGTCATGCTGCATCGTGCGATACTTGGATCACTGGAGCGTTTTATCGGTATTTTGATCGAAGAATCCGCCGGTTTGCTGCCGCTCTGGCTGGCGCCGGTGCAGGCGGTTGTGATAAATATTACCGACGATCAGGCCGATTTTGTCACTGAAGTTGAAAAAACCTTGAAAAAACAGGGTTTCAGGGTCGAATCGGACTTGAGAAATGAGAAGATCGGCTTTAAAATTCGCGAGCACACAATTCAGCGCATTCCGTACATTCTCGTAGTGGGTAACCGCGAGGTTGAAGGTGGTGCTGTTTCTGTGCGTACACAAAAGGGTGAAGACCTTGGTTCGATGACGGTAGAAATGTTTGCCGAGCTGATGAACAAAGAGGTTTCCACTAAGAGTCAAACCGTTTCTGAGGATTAAACCAATCGCTGGTGAAAAGCAGTATCGTATGAATTCGCAAATTCGGGTGCCTAAGGTGCGCCTGGTTGCTGAAGACGGGGGTCAGGTAGGCCTGGTTGCTATAGATGAAGCACTGAGCATGGCAGTAGATGCCGGTTTGGATCTTGTCGAAATTTCCCCTAATGCAGATCCTCCCGTCTGTCGCTTGATGGACTACGGGAAGTTCAAGTATCAGGATAGCAAGCGCAAGCATGCAGCGAAGAAGAAACAGAAAGTATTTACGGTCAAGGAAATTAAGTTTCGCCCGGGTACAGATGTTGGCGATTACAACATCAAGCTAGGCAAACTTATCAAATTCCTTGAATACGGCGATAAGGTCAAATTGACTCTGCGTTTTCGTGGCAGGGAAATGGCCCATCAGCACCTGGGTATGGAATTACTCAAACGTGCAGAAGGCGACCTTAAGGAATATGCCGTAGTAGAGCAGTATCCAAAAATGGAAGGGCGCCAGATGGTAATGATTATGGCGCCGAAAAAAGCCTAGTAAAGCCGTCGACGGTTCACGGTTAGCGGGCATTTAATATTGTAAACGTACAATAAAGTACATGGGAAAGATACGTTATTCCCAGAATTAAAAAACCGGAGTAAGTAATGCCAAAAATGAAGACCA
>JASJFV010000076.1:0-6242 GCA_033791885.1 Gammaproteobacteria bacterium
CATCATCCGTGGTCATGATACGCAGACAGAAGTAGATCTTGCTGAGACCGGAAATTTCATATCAAATTTCGAACCACTTACCAGTGATTATGCACGTGAGCTGGTAGATGATGCGATTCACTTTCAGGAATATTCTTTGCCTATGCAGACCTTGATTCGCGAAGCAGCGAAGGTAGATGGTGCCTATTTTGTATCGTCAGCACATCCACGCATTGTCGATGGTGCGCACAGTAAAAACGTCCGTTATTTACAAAAAAGACCTGACCTGGCAAACCCCAGAAACTTATATCTTGCCCGGATGGGCACCCGTTTATCGCGAGGATTGTCATTAGATCAGCCAGTACATTTTCCAGTAAATGCAGTACTGCAAGGACGCCGGAATAACCCGGAAGATAAAAAGGCCGGCATTCGCCCTCTGGCTGTTTACAACCCGATTCACTACCAGGAATTACCTGAATTATTTATGGACCTGATTTGCAGCCTGACAGGTAAATCACCGTCAACGACGGGTGCAGGATCTGAAGGCGCTTTAACGAAAGGACCATTCAACGCACTTTCTACCACGGCAGATCTAAATAACGCATTGGTATCATTTATTTTATGCGATTATGCGGGTTACTCTTCAGCGGCAGGCCACATCGGTGGGCATCGACGAGTTGATCATGATATCAGTATGTTAATCCCGGAAATCTGGTGTCGACTGCCAATACTACAACGCGATCCTAAGTATTTAATAGAACACGGGCACCTGGAAAAAATTGAAGATTTTAAGTATAAAGGCAGCATGATTCATGCCAGTCGACTAGGTTACCGCATTACTGAAAAATTTGTACACGCATTCTTCGGTAAAGTATTTGATAGCCCAACCATCGTTTTTGATGAAGAAATGTTGCGCCCTGAAAAGCAGGGTATGGAAGCCTACGTAGATGGCATCAAAAATATTATTGAAGCACAGCAAAAAGTTGCAAAAGCTTACTTCGAAGACGGTTCTATTAATGATGCCTGTCCTCCACTGCAGGCGGTGTTATATATAATGGCTGAGGGTAAGTATGAAGGTAAAACAATTGATGATCCGTCGATACGTGAAATGTTCACCCTTGAGTATTTGTTACAAAGTGACTGGTACAAAGAACGCCTGATAATTAAACAGCAGCGTGATGCTGCTTTATGGCAAATGAATAAGATGTACCTTGAACAGAAAATGGATGAGACCAATGAGTCAGTCACGGAATTATGGGCAGAACTACAGGGTCAATTGGAAAATGCAGAGCAAATGCTGATATGGGTTAATAGTGATAGTTATCTAGAGCGCTTACAGGGAACGTTAGGTGCGGACTGGATACACAAGGGCGCTTAATATAATAGTAAGCAGACAAAGGATGATTTATATCTTCTGGTATAAATAAATTAACCCTATTCGATCTCATACTAGCACGAGATCGAATAGGGTTTTTTTCCTCCAGTCGGTTATGAAGATGAAGTAATATAAATACAGTTGTTAATTAATTTCTGCTTGTTAAGGAATCCCTGATTAAGTTGATTAGCCAAATTGATTAAAATCGGGCGCAGGAATTGTGTACGTATGTTTCACGAAGTAAGCGGTAATAGTTATTCTATTGCCACGATCTTCGGGGAAGATACGGACGATTTTAACAAGCCTAAAATAATTGGACTTGATCAGAGCTTCCTTAAGGTGCGACGTTACTTTTTAACAAAAATTAGTTATTCTTCCTGCTGACGGTGTTATTGAATTTAACTCGGATATTTCATAGGAAGGCTGCCAATCTCGCTTAACACTATGATTATAATAAGAAATTTAGGTATATTAGATAAGTACAAGATGTACCCGATAACACTCGGCACACCGCTTCGCTGCTCCTGCATTGCCCTACTACCTGCCATCCATGGCAGTATATGCAGTTTTTGGAAAAATATCAGCGGCCATTTTGTACGATTTCCCTGTAACCATAGCTACGGCTATGCTTTAATTACAGGCTTCCTGCCCTTCACCCTAAGGGCTCGCTTCGCTCATATAAAATCGTTCCTACGATTTTATCGGCGAATCGTACAAACTGACTCACTGACTGATTTTATAAAACATGTTACCCATTGTCTGCATTCCTATGAAATATCCGGGTTAATGAAGGGGACAAGTATTTATACTTGCTGCACTTATGAAAGATGATAAACCGGTGTCAACTGCACAGGCAGAACAGGACATGCTGCGGGTATTGCAGGCAGAACGGGATGCAGAAAAAACCATCCGCAATTGCGAGAATGAAGCTCAGCAGATTATCAACGATGTGCAAATCAAGGTACAAAGAATTAATGTGCATGCAGATCAGCGTATTACCAATATGGAAATGCGTCATGCTCATAAGTTGAATCAACAAATCAGGAATATTGAAAGGCAAGGCGCTGCTGAACCTGGTTACGAAGCCGGGCAGCACTATGACCAGGAAAGGTTACTGGCTATTATCGAAAAACTGGCACAAGAACTGTGCCTTGGCAGCTCAGCATCTGTGGGAAAAACAACCTCTGCTGATGAAACGGGCACTGGAAAATGACAGCTCTGTCCGATTTTGCCTATGCACAGGTGAGATTACAGTCACGTTATGGTCAGCGTGCAGATGAACATGTGTGGCTGCGATTACACAATATCCTTGATCTTGCCAGTTATCTGCAGGTTACTCAACAGACAGCACTGCGTCCCTGGGTTCTGGGCATCGGCTCTAGCCATAGCAGTCATGAAATCGAACTCGCTCTAAGACAAAAGTATCGTCATCATGTGGACGAAGTGGCAGGCTGGATGCCTGCTGACTGGCGAGTGCCGTTACAATGGATCAAACGTCTGGCAGATTTGCCGGCACTGCAGTATTTGCTAGCGGATGGTACCGCTTTGGACTGGATGAAATCAGATCCTGATATAAGTAAATTCACCATCGATGACTCAGCTTTGCGTTTGCAGGCTATGCGTGTTGCCGGCTGTGCTAGCCTGGTGGATGCATGGCAACAGGGTGATACGATGTTTGCCGGCTGGTTATCACACTGGAAAAAAGTGCAACCACGAACACCAGCGTTCAACAAAGGTCTGCAAAACATGGAGGATATTCTGCATCAGCAACTACAGTTGCAAGCGAGGCAACAGCATACAGGCAAGGAAGGTCCGCCATTTCCAGCAGACTATGACCTGATAACAGACAAGCTGCGTGTTATCTTTCGTCGCTATGCCTTTCAGCCTGCAGCGGTATGTGCCTATCTGGCAATCATCGCGATGGATATACATCATGTTAGAAGCAGTTTGATACAGCGTTTACTGTTTCTGGACAGTGAAAATTTTGCACAAGGATTACCGTTATGAGGATGCGTCCAGATCATACTCTCTGGTTTGAGTTACTGGTTACGCATGATGATCTGACTGACACATTAGAAGCATTGGCGCACACCGGCAGCATCGAACTGGAACTGCATGAGCATACTCATATGCAGATGGATTTACAGGATTTACAGTTGCGATTGCAGGAATTCAGCAGACTGGAGCGTTATTATAAATCTTTGTGGCCGAAACCCGATGCCGGCATGAGCCCTTTTAGTGGCAGCCCTGCAGATATTTTCGATAAGGCTTTAAGCTGCATCTATGATTGGGAAAAAGAAGTCCAGCCGCAAATTCAGCGCCTTGATATTGTCAAAAACCGGCTTAATGATTTGCGGCTGCTGCAAAAACTTCTGACCACTGAGCAATCAAATGGTCTGGACTACAGGCTACTTTCAGCAAGCGGAGCAAATATTTCTGCTCGTCTATTTTTGCAGCCACACAATAGTCGTCTGCAGAGCATACCTGATACGGTTCTATGGAAGGAGTATAAGACAGCCACTCACCAGTTTTTACTGCTGGTGGGTACGGTCGATGATCTCAATGCGCTGTCAGCGGAACTAATACAAAAGAAATACACTTATGTACAGCTGCCGTCTTTGCCCGCCAGTAGAGAAGATGCATTACATATGGTCTGTGGCAAGCAGGCACAATTCAAATCCTATATGTCGCATCTGCAAGTAGTGATCGATAGCCTGGCTAAAAAATTTCACCTGGCACATGCCTTAGGTGAAATACGTAAAATGGACTGGTTCCTGAAGAGTGTTCCCACATTACAGGTAACAGACAATTTTGCATGGATCACCGGCTGGACCAGTGACAGGGGCGGTTCCAAGTTACATAAGGCGTTGACATTGCAGGGATCTCACGCCATCCTGCATTTTCCAGATGCGCCGGAAAATCTGCCGCCCCCGCTATTGTTGCAAAACCCGAGGTGGGCGAAGCCATTCGAGATTTTCGCCAGAATGCTGGGGACACCGGGCACTAAAGAAGCCGATCCTAGTCGTATACTGGCGATAATGGCGCCACTACTGTTCGGTTATATGTTCGGTGATGTCGGCCAGGGATTTGTTCTGTTAATGTGCGGTGTGCTTCTGCAAAAACGCTGGCCATTTTTACGCATCCTGATCGCTAACGGTGCCTCAGCAATGGCGTTCGGTTTTGTATTTGGCAGCATCTTCGGTCGCGAAGATTTGATCCCCGCGCTCTGGCTGCACCCGATAACGCAGCCGCTGCCTGTGCTTGCCGTTTCTCTGCTCGCCGGTATTTTCATTATCCTGCTGGGTCTGATGCTGTCTGCACTCGAATCGAGCTGGCGCGGTGAGTGGCAGCGTTGGCTGCAGGTCGACGCAGCCGTTATGCTGCTTTACCTGGCGATAATTTTGTTATTTTTTATACCAGAACCTGCCACTGTAGCCATAGTCGGTGCTCTGGTTTGGTACCTCATGGGCAATTTCATGTTAGCTGAGGGTAAGCCGCTTGCGGGCAAACTATTGGCTGTTCTCACCGCAATAGGCGCTCTGCTTGAAACCATGATGCAGCTGTTTTTAAATACGGTGTCATTTGTCCGTGTTGGCGCCTTTGCGCTGGCACATGCCGGCCTCTCAATGGCGTTCAGTATTATGGCCGACAGCGCAGATTCGATACTAGTGGCGCTGCTACTCATGTTGCTGGGTAATATTATTGTTATCGTGCTGGAAGGACTGGTTGTCAGCATACAGACAACACGACTTATTTTGTTTGAATTTTTTATCCGCTTCCTGCAGGCAAACGGCCGTGTATTCAAGCCATTGGCAGGGCCGGTTGCAGAAGTCATGAATAGCTGATGCTTAAGGAAGCTCTGATCAAGTCCAATTATTTTAGACTTGTTAAAATTGCCCGTATATTGCCCGAAGATCGCAGCAATAGAATAACTATTACTGCTCACTTCGTGAAACATACGAACACACACCTGCGCCTATTTAATCAATAAGGCTAATCAACTTAATCAGAGATTCCTTAATAGCTTATGATGCTTAATAACTAATTTACTGGTAAGAGGAATATAGATGAAAATTATTAACGCCAAACTCACCTTCTGGCTGGGCAGTGCTGCCTTGATGAGTGCCATCGCCACATTACTACTGTGGTGGTCACCTGCGATGGCATCTGATGTGGCAGAAAGTAAAAATATATTAGCGCCGGAAGTACTACAGTGGGGTTTTCTTGCGGCAGCACTTTCTACCGGACTCTCATCCCTTGGTGCAGCTTATGCTGTAGCAACTGTGGGCAGTGCTGCTGTTGCGGCACTGACAGAGAAACCTGAATTGCTGGGACGGGTATTAATCGTTATCGGACTGGCAGAAGGTATTGCCATTTACGGTCTGATTGTATCGATCCTGATACTGAATGCTATTGTCTGATTCTGGATTTAGCGAAATGTCTGTAGCTGAGTATATAGGTGATGAAGTCAGTGCTGCGGGTTACCGGCTGTGCGGTGTCGATGTACACATAGCCGACAGGCACAATGTATCATCACTAATAAATCAGGCATGCAAGTCTGCTTCACTGGTGCTGGTTGGCAGTAGTACGGCGCAATTTTTGCCTGCAGCGGAGCTTGAATTGCTGATGGAAAATATAACGCCACCTGTTCTTGTTGTTCCTGATATTGCTGGCAGACAAACAGTGCCGGACATAACCACCTTGATACACAAACAACTGGGTATGCTTGAATGAGTTCAGCTGATACCGATAATTCGAATACGCAAACACTGGAATATTTGCTTGGTGTTGTCGTTGAAAACCGTGAGCAGCGTTGTGCCCAGGTACGAGAGAGTGCGCGCAGCAAGGCCAGTGAAATTATTAAACAGGTACACACCAGTGTGCGCAG
>JASJFV010000077.1:0-4712 GCA_033791885.1 Gammaproteobacteria bacterium
TTTATCAATATATGGACCTGGTAGAAAAGGCAAAGCAATTCGCTACCACCGCTCACAAGCGCATCAATCATCTGCGCAAATATAATAATCAACCTTACGCCGTCCACCTTTCTTCAGTCGCAGGCATTGTTGCCTCAGTGACAGATGATGAAGAAATGATTGCTGCAGCCTGGCTGCATGATGTTGTTGAAGATACTCCCGCGACACTTTACGATGTAGAAAAAGAATTTGGCAACGCTGTCGCTGAGCTGGTAGAAAACCTTACAGACATCAGTAAACCGGGTGATGGTAACCGCCAGGTAAGAAAGCTGATTGACAGGCAGCATATAGCGGTGGCCAATCAGCGTGCGAAAACAATTAAGCTGGCAGATCTGATTGATAATGCCAACGATATTTCCAGGCATGATGCAAAATTTGCTGAGCTCTATCTACAGGAAATGAATGAATTGCTTGAAGTGCTGGATGAAGGTGATACAGCTCTCTACAAGCGGGCATGGAAGACGCACCACAAATGTACGCAAAAACTAAAAAACCAGCATAAATCTGAAACTCCCTCAGACAGAAAAATCACAGGCCCGCTGCCTGAACAAAATGGCAATCAGCATCTGTACAGGCTATTTTCAGAATCCTTTACTGCACAACATCTTGCCGAGCCTGTGCGTTCTTTTGATGCCTCACGTCCCTGTAAAGAAGTGCAGGCCATGATGGAGCTTTATCAGCTTGATATCGTCTGTTTAAGAGAGCAGGGAAAAATAGTCGGTTATGCCCGCCACGAAGACCTTATCGGAAAGTCCTGCAGGGAAAACATGAGGATTTTCCGCGAAGGGCAGGTGATATCAGGTGACAGCCCCTTCTCAGATGTTATTCATGTCCTGACTCTACAGGTGTACGGATTTATTTCAGTATTGGGAGAAATTGCCGGCGTCTTCAGTCGTCAGGACATTAATAAGCCGGTAGCACGTATGTGGCTGTTTGGCATCATCACATTTGTAGAAATGGATGTGATGAAAGTTATTACACAGTATTTCCCGGATGATTCCTGGCAGTCAGCACTTACAGAGGAGAGACTAGCTCAGGCAAAGGCTCTGCAGGAAGAACGCAACCGCCGTGGTCAGCATTGCAGTTTACTCGATTGCATCCAGTTATCTGACAAAGGGAAGGTCATAATCAGTAAAGAAGAAACACTGGCTCTGACGGGGATAGGGTCCAGGCGGTCGGCAAAAAAGATTGTCCGTGAAATGGAGTCTTTGCGCAATAATCTCGCTCATGCACAGGATATTGTGACCTATGACTGGGGACAGATTGTCAGGCTGACACACCGTCTTGAAGAAACACTGAATTCCCGATCTTAGGAGGGGTTTAGGAAGAGAGAGGGGGAATTATTGTTCGGCGTTCAGTGTTCAGTTCCAAGATCCAAGATCCAAGTCTTTGCCCTTAAAGCTTTTATCCTTAGTCCTCAGCCCTTAGTCCTTCCTCAAATAACCTTGGAAAAGCGATTTTTCTGATTGTCTTTCAAATGCGCGTCAAAAGTCATGCAGATGTTGCGAATCAGCAGTCGTCCAGGCGGTAGTATGACAATTGAATTTTCATCCATTTGTAGCAGGCCGTCATCCTGCATGGTCTGCAGCTGAATAATTTCATCTTTGAAATACTGACCGAAATCGATACCTTGTTTTATCATAAACGGCTTTATGTCCAGCCTGAAATTACAGATAAGCTGTGTAATCAGCTCACGGCGCAATAGATCATCTGCAGTTAGATCAAGACCGCGCATCAGCGGCAGTTTGCCTTCGTCTATCATCTGGTAATAGGTTTCTTCATCACGTACATTCTGGCTATAGATATCATTCACCTGAGAGATCGCAGTGACACCCATTGCCACCATATCGCAATCGGCGTGGGTGGAATAACCCTGGAAATTTCTGTACAGAAGCCCTTTGTCCTGGGCAATCACCAGTTCATCGTCAGGACGTGCAAAATGATCCATACCGACATAAACATAGCCCTGCTCAGTCAGGAAATGAATAACGGACTGTAATATCTCAAGTTTTTCAGCTGCAGAGGGGAGTTCTTCTTCATTTATTCGACGTTGCGGCATAAACAAACCGGGTAAATGGGCATAGTTAAAGACAGAAAGGCGGTCTGGTTTAGCCAGCATGATTTTTTCGAGGGTAAGATGAAAACTCTCGACGGTTTGAAAAGGCAGGCCATAGATCAGGTCTACACTGACAGATTTGAATTTTGCATCGCGAGCGGCATTGATAGCAGCAAAGGTGATTTCCTCGCTCTGGATGCGATTGACCGATTTCTGTACTTTGGGGTCAAAGTCCTGAATCCCCAGGCTCATACGATTGAAACCGATCTCACGCAAGAAATGCACCCCGTCCGGGTCAATCTCACGTGGGTCAATTTCTATTGAATACTCCCCCTGGTCATTATCCATCAAAGAGAAGTGCTGACCGGTTTTGTTCATTAATGCGCGCATCTGGTCATGATTGAGGAAGGTTGGTGTGCCGCCGCCCCAGTGCAGTTGATCAACGGGTCGAGTTTTATCATACAGCGCACCCTGCATTTCTACTTCACGATAAAGGTGTTCGAGGTAGGGAAGTGCTCTGTCTCGCCGCTTGGTGACGATTTTATTGCAGGCACAATAAAAGCAGACGGTGTCACAAAACGGGATATGGAAGTACAGCGACAGAGGTTTCGGGTTTTCCTCCTTATTGCTGCGTTGGACTGCAGCCTGGTAGTCAGCAGACGAAAAACCGTCATGAAACAGGTTTGCTGTCGGGTACGATGTATAGCGCGGCCCGGCCTTGTCATAGCGTTTAATTAATTCTGGTTTGAATTCTATTTTCTGGTCCATTAACAACTGCCTGTCAGGTTTCTGTCGCTGAATATCATTTATTGGTTGATGATAATATAAATAACTAAGATTATATCCTCTGCATTATCTCGCTCTGGAAAATTTTTACAATGAGCGGTTAACTCAGTTTTCTGGTTACTAGGGAAGTCATTAATATGTTCAGGTTAGTTAGTATACTCTTTTGTGTAATTATAGCCCTGCCGGTAGCTTCAGCGATGGCTGTAGAGACTGATGTCACTATGCTGATGTTTAAAGATCAGGACTCACAGAATGAGCCTGCCTATATAACAAGGCTGTTGTTGACGAAGGAATATCTGCGCATGGATGATGGCGAAGATCATGGTGATTTCGCATTGCTCAACAGGAAAGATGGAACGATATACAGTATCAGCCACGAGGAACAGCGCACACTGGTAATCCCGGCCCAGCCGGTGGCCATAGCAGCACCGAAAAAGCTAAGACACGATATTGAAAAGCTTGATGCGGGCGGTGTCCCCGATGTAGATGGCAAAAAGGTCTCAAGGTATTACCTGTTTACCAACGGTACACGTTGCACGGAAATTTATGCCGTTGAGGGATTCTATGACGATGCTGTGAGTGCGCTTGCGGTTTTTTCCAGAACCCTGGCAGGCCAGCATGCTAAAGGAATGGAAGTTATCCCTGATGCGATCGGTTCTGATTGTGACCTGGCGAATAATATTTTTGTGCCAGACCGGCACCTCAGTAAGGGCTTCCCGATCAGGCAGCAGGATTCTTCAGGTCGCAGTCGACAGCTGATAACTGTTAAAGAAGATGTAAAGGTTGATTCCAGTATGTTTGAGCTGCCGCTCGGTTACGAAAAATTTATGCCGGGTGGGCTTTCGCATTAATCTGATCATCATCTGCAGGGGCATCGATTAATGTAGCAATCACCGTGTCATCGGGGAAACTCATTAGTCTGTACCCATTCTCGTCATGAACCAGGTAGTTGCCTTTTTTATACCAGTCACCGAGGACTATTCGATACGCCATATTCCCTTCCAGCTGAACTTCATGGATGGCACTGCGATGGGTATGGCCATGAATTAAAAGCCGGACGCTGTGCTCTTTCATCATTGATTCAACGGCAGTCTGGTTTACATCCATGATGGACTCAGGTTTCTCTGCATTGCCCTGCATGCTCTGGATGCGTAGCTGGCGGGCTAATTCTTCTCTTTCGCTGATGCTTTTTGAGAGTATAGCCTGCTGCCATTCGCTGTTTCGTGTCTGTTCTCGAAACTGTTGATGAGCGATGTCATCTGTACAGAGGCTATCGCCATGCATCAGAAGGGCATCTGTCTCGCCCAGTTTGAACTTTGACGGGTCCTGTAGCAGCGAGCCACCGAAACTGGAGGCAAAATCTTTCCCCACCAGGAAGTCCCGGTTGCCGTGCATAAAATAAACGCGGGTGTTGTGAGATAGCAGTGTAACCAGGCTTTCTGCGATGGGCTTATAACCACAGTGTTCACTGGTGTCATCACCTAGCCAGTACTCAAAGAGGTCGCCGAGGATAAAAAGCTGATCGGCATCTGCCGCCTTCTGGCGGATAAAGTCTTCGAATAGCTGAATGCCCTCAGGTCGACCCGGGTCCAGATGAAGGTCAGAAATAAATAAACTGGTCGTCATTGCTTAAGGAGCCTCTGATTAATTACACCATACCTCTGGCTTACAGGTTGATTCACAATCAAGACGAAACTTTGAAAGCATGCCTGGGCCTGGTGAAAAGTGACAACGCAGAGTGTGAATCAACCTGTAAGCCCCGTAGGGCAAGGTCTGAAACGGCACAGCTACGGCATTGTGCTTCTTGCAAAGGACATGGCCATTCACTGCG
>JASJFV010000078.1:0-19696 GCA_033791885.1 Gammaproteobacteria bacterium
TTATTCAGGAGGCTAAAATGCCTATAGAAGTAAACGGAACATCCTACGAAACAGATGAAGAAGGTTACCTGGTAAATTTGGGTGAGTGGAACCCGGATCTGGGTACAGCACTTGCTGCTACTGACGATTGTGAACTCACAGAGTCTCACTGGGAAGTTATCAACTTCCTGCGTGAATACTATGAAGAGTATCAGATTGCCCCAGCAGTTCGTGTACTGACAAAGGCCATCGGCAAACGCCTGGGCAAAGATAAAGGTAACAGTAAATATCTTTATGAACTGTTTCCATATGGTCCAGCTAAACAGGCCTGTAAATATGCAGGTCTGCCTAAGCCAACAGGTTGCGTGTAACACGGTACCTGTAATGGAAGGGGACACTGGTCCCCTTCTCTTTCATTGATCTATTTCTTGGGGGCTTCAGAGACATGTCATTTCTGACAATACTCTTCGCTGCACTGTTTTATTTTGCCACTGCCGTAATTCTTTTCGGCGTTGGCTTTAAAATCTGGCAGTACGCGACTACACCGGCACCACTAAAAATCCCTACTATGCCAGCACCGGTGACAAGACCAGGTGTTGTATTGCGCATGGCTGAGGAAGTAGTCCTCTTTAAGAGCCTGTATAGAGGCAGCAAATGGACCTGGATATTTGGCTGGATGTTCCATTTTGCCCTGCTGCTGGTTACTTTACGCCATCTGCGTTATTTCCAGGAGCCTGTCTGGTGGTGGGTAAATGTGATTCAACCCTTCGGCAAATATGCAGGATATGCCATGGTCATTGGCTTACTTGGCTTACTTGCCCGTCGTATTTTTGTTGCACGAGTTAAATATATCTCTGCACCGTCTGATTATCTGATGTTAGTACTGATTCTCGCTATCGGCCTTACCGGTCTGGCAATGAAATTCATTACTCATACTGACATTATCGCCGTTAAAGAATTTATGCTGGGGCTTATGTATCTTGATATCCAGCCTATGCCGACCGATGTCCTGTTTATCGCCCATCTGTCGCTGGTAATTTCATTGATGCTGGTTTTCCCCTTTAGCAAACTGCTGCATGCACCGGGGCTTTTCTTCAGCCCATCGCGTAACCAGGTCGATAATCCACGTGAAAAGCGCCACGTTGCTGACTGGGCAGTAAAATTCGACGCAACGAGAAAGAGCTAAATTAAGGAAAGAGCTAAATTAAGGAAAGAGCTAAATTAAGGAAAGAGTTAAGTTAAAGAAAGAGTTAAGTTCAGACTGTAACTAACTGATATTTTAATGAATCAAGGATAATCAAGTGGCAGATTTTGAAATTCCAGTATTAAAAGACTACGTCGAGGTTCCACTACCTCAGATCGGGGTAATGAAAAGCGACGGACCATTCATTGCAAAGCCTGATCACCAGGAAGCACTGGGTTTTCCCGGTGAACTGGTTGACGACTGGGAAAATGTCGCCGTCAACAAGCTTGGTGATCTGGCCAATAGATATCGTGGTCTCAGGGTCTTTCTTGATTCCTGTGTGAAATGCGGCGCCTGTACTGATAAGTGTCACTATTATCTTGGTACGACTGACGCAAATAACATGCCTGTCGCCCGACAGGACCTGCTGCGCAGCGTCTACCGCTACTATCACACACCGGCCGGTAAAGTTCTGTCAAAGCTGGGCATGGAAAAACTCATCGGTGCACGCAAACTGACCGAAGAGGTAATCAACGAATGGTATAACTACTTCCATCAGTGTTCACAGTGCCGTCGTTGTTCCGTGTTCTGCCCTTTCGGCATTGATACTGCTGAAGTATCAATGGCCGCCCGTGAAGTTCTTGATCATATCGGTATCGGTCAGAAATACTGTAATGAAATCATTGGCAAGGTCTATAAGATCGGCAACAACCTCGGCCTGCCAGAACCGGCACTGGCAGATACTCTGGAAGGCCTGGAAGAAGAAATAGAAGAAGATATAGGGGTAGCGGTTAAGATGCCGCTCAACCAGAAAGGTAAAGACATTCTGCTGGTTACCCCTTCTGCTGACTTTTTTGCCGAACCGCATGTCGATGGACTGATCGGTTACGCCAAGGTGTTTCACCAGGCTGGCCTGAGCTGGACCATCAGCTCCCATGCCTCTGAAGCGGGCAACTTTGGCATGTTTATCGGCAGTTATGAAAATATGCAGCGTGTCACCATGCGTATTCGTGAAGCAGCTCTTGAACTGGGTGTTAAGCGCATAGTATTCGGCGAGTGTGGCCATGCCTGGCGTGTTGCCTACAGCTTCCTTAACACCCTCGCAGGTCCATTTGATTTCCTGGATCCGAACTACCCGGTTCCACAGCACATACTTGAAGTTACACACGACCTGATCCAGCGCGGAAAATTAAATATTGACGCGTCTGAAAATGATCATATGACGCTGACGTTCCATGATTCATGCAATGTCGCACGTGCTACCCGCATGGGTCCAAAACCAGGTGGTCAATTTACCATCCCAAGGGAAGTCATCAAGGCCGTCTGTAACAACTACTATGACATGCCAGCCGGAACGACTGAAGATGCCACCTATTGCTGTGGTGGTGGTGGTGGTCTGCTGACCGATGACCTGATGGAGATTCGCGTCAAGGGTGCAATGCCAAGAATGCAGGCATTGAAGACGGTGGTTGAAGAAAACGGTGTAACACATATGGCCGCTATCTGCGCCATCTGTAAATCACAGTTCTCCAAGGTCATCCCCTACTACGGATTTACTATGGACCAGATCATTAGTGTGCACCAGCTTGTCGGTGATGCACTGGTATTTGAACCAGATGAAACTGAGAAGTCTGAAGAAACTGAAAAATCTGAAGACTAGAAAGAATAACTATTCGATTTTAACTGAAGCAAGTTGAGACACGAGGATTAACAAAATGGCTACATCAAGCGAAGACATGAAAAAAGACCACAACTTCCGTCGTTATGAAGATGGTGATTACATAGAAGATGACATGCATGGATATATCTTCCAGGCTAGCTGGTCGCACAAGTGTCCCACCTATATTCAGCGGACACCACCTTGCCAGGGCAGCTGCCCGGCCGGTGAAGATATTCGTGGCTGGCTTGATATTGTTCGTGGCATAGAAAAGCCAACTGGCGATATGAGCATGCAGGAATATGCCTTCCGTCGTGCCACTGACGCCAACCCTTTCCCTTCAATGATGGGTCGTGTCTGCCCGGCTCCATGCGAAGAAGGTTGTAACCGCAATCACGTTGATGATTTTGTCGGCATTAATTCTGTTGAACAATATATTGGTGATACTGCTATCGAGAACGGTTTCAGCTACGAAGCCGGTGCAAGTACAGGTAAAAAAGTTGCAATCATTGGCGGCGGCCCTGCTGGCATGGCGGCTGCCTACCAGCTTCGTCGCATGGGTCATGATGCGACTGTCTTTGAAGAAAGAGCAGAACTTGGCGGCATGATGCGTTACGGCATCCCGGGTTACCGTATTCCTCGTGAAAAACTCGCAGCCGAGATCAACCGCATTGTTGATATGGGTGTTGAAGTTAAAACTAACACACGTGTCGGCAAAGACATCAGTGCTGATCAGCTGGAGAAAGATTTCGATGCCGTTCTCTGGGCACTGGGCTGCTGGACTGGACGTGGTCTGCCGGTCGATGGCTGGGAATCTGCATCAAACTGTGTTGACGGACTTACTTTCCTCGAAGCCTTCAACAACGGTCGCATGAAAGTTACTGGTGAGAAACTAATATGTATTGGTGGTGGTGATACCTCTATCGACGTTGTCTCTGTTGCCCGCCGAATCGGTTTTAATGCCGATGCCGGCCTGCCTGAAGATATTCTTAGCAATAACGAATCACAAGATCAGTCACTGGCTGATAACGCTGTACCGTGTGATGCAACGCTGACCTCGCTGTTTACCAAAGACAAAATGATGGCCGCAGAACATGAAATCACTGATGCTACTGAAGAAGGCGTTACAATTTATGACGGTGTGATGCCATTGGAAGTGATTCTTGGTGATGATGGCAGGGCAACCGGCCTGAAAGTATGTGACTGTACTATGGACGGCATGACACCTGTACCCACTGAAGGCACTGAGCGCATACTTGATGCAGATATCATTGTTGCCGCTATTGGTCAGGGTGGTGACATGGAAGGTGTTGAAGATTTCGCCAATGAGCGCAACCTGATCAATGCCGACAAAAACTACCAGGTAGTCGATAAGCCCGGACATTTTGTCGCCGGTGATATTGTTCGCCCTCACCTGCTGACAACCGCTATCGGCCAGGCATCAGTCGCTGCAGACAGCATCAATTCATTCCTGATGGCTGAAAAACTGGCCCGTCGTCCAAAGGTTGACAAGCATCACTTCAGTCTTTCCGACAAGCTCATTGAAGTCGGTCTGGAACCAGATGCCTATGACAAAAAATCATCTACTGGTACATCAGAAGAAAACTATGCCGTACACAACTTCGATGACCGTTCAGAGCATGAAATCATTAACTATGACGCCCTGTTCCTGGGACATTTTGAGCAGGTAGACCGTAATCACCGCTCTGAAGACGTACCTAATTCAGACCAGGTGCTTGGTCACTTCCATGAAAGAATGGCAGGTCTGGCAGAAGAAACTGCTGTTGCTGAAGCGGAACGCTGCATGAGCTGTGGCATGTGTTTTGAATGTGACAACTGTGTCATCTTCTGTCCACAGGATGCCGTTTATCGTGTCAAGAAGGACCAGTCTACCATGGGTCGTTATGTGGCCACCGACTACAGCAAATGTATCGGCTGCCATATCTGTGCGGAAGTTTGCCCTACGGGTTACATTGACATGGGAATGGGTGAATAAACCGGGGATATACGATGCACCTTTTGCATATACTCAAAGCACTTTTCATGGCAGCACTGATGGTGACTGCCATATCTTCCAGCGCTGATATTCCACGCCCAGACGTGGCAGAAGCCGAAGGTAAGTGTGTGGAACCTACTGAATTCATGCGTAAAAATCACATGGAGCTGATCCTGCACCAACGTGATAAGACAATGTATGAAGGTATTCGTACTTCAAAAGACAGTTTGAAGCAATGTATCACCTGTCATGCGGTAAAAGACGATCAGGGTGAGTATGTGCATGTCGATGACTCAAGGCATTTTTGTTCTACCTGTCATCAATATGCAGCTGTCAAAATTGATTGTTTTCAGTGTCACGCGGACACACCCAGATCTACTGATAAACACGAGTTACGGGTAAATGAATAGGTCAAACATGAAGAATAACGACGCAATGGTTGACAAGAAACGTAGAGCCATTCTTGGTGGAACGACTGCTGCCATCGCTGGCCTGGCGATAGCTCCGGGAGTTTTTCTTACTGAAACGGCACAGGCACGCCCCGCTGATGAGCCGATCAGCAGCAAAACACGCTGGGGCATTCTCATCAACACCAACAACTGTAATGATTGTAATGACTGTGTAACAGCCTGCCAGCAGGAAAACGGCTGGGGCAGCGGGTCAGAGGATGAAAAAAACTCTCGTCCCGATCAGAAATCACAGTGGATACGAACAGTTAAAGTCACCGATAAACAGACTGGCTATGCCAAAACCTTACCGCTAATGTGTCAGCACTGCGAACATCCGCCTTGCGTAGATGTCTGTCCTACTGGTGCATCATACAAGCGTGCAGATGGAATCGTTCTGGTTGACAAGCATATTTGTATCGGCTGCCGTTACTGCATGATGGCCTGCCCCTACAAAGCCAGGTCTTTCATTCATGAAACATTAACTGATCAGCGTAGTTATGCTCCACGTGGTATGGGCACCGTTGAAAGCTGCACCATGTGTGTTCATCGTGTTGATAATGGCGAAAACCCAGCCTGTGTGGATGCCTGCAGCAGTTCTATGACGTTTGGTGATTTGAATGATCCTGACAGTAATATATCCAGGCAGCTTGCACAACATGGCGGCACACAAATAAGGGTAGACCTCAGATTGAACCCAGGTGTTAGATACCAGGGCTTAAACGTATAAAAGCAATAGGTTTGATCAAAAATGAAAAAAATATATTTTTCTGAAATCAAAGGCAACAGCCTGGGGTATCTAGCTGTTGTTGCCGGACTGGGTCTGATCGTCGCACTCGGTCTTGGCGCCTTCCTGTATATGGAACACAGCGGTCACTGGGTGACTGGTATGAACAACCAGGTAGTCTGGGGCTTGCCGCATGTGTTTGCCGTTTTTCTGATTGTTGCGGCATCAGGGGCACTAAATGTGGCCTCAATATCTTCAGTATTTTCCAAGTCGGCATATAAACCGCTGGCGCGCCTGTCCGGTTTACTCGCACTGGCATTACTAGCAGGCGGACTGGCAGTACTGGTACTGGACCTGGGCCACCCTGACCGCCTCATCGTGGCCATGACTTATTACAACTTCAAGTCTATCTTTGCCTGGAACATCTATCTATACACCGGCTTCTTCGTCATTGTTATCATCTATCTGTGGATGATGATGGAACGAAAAATGAACGGCTATACAAAGGCAGCAGGTACAGCCGCCTTTATCTGGCGCCTCGCATTGACGACTGGTACAGGTTCTATCTTTGGTTTCATCATTGCACGCCAGCTGTTTGATTCAGCGATTTATGCGCCCTTGTTTATCATCATGTCATTTTCATTTGGCCTGGCAATCTTCATTTTGATGATAATGGCAATTTATTCCGGCACAGGCCGTCCACTGGGTAATGCCGTTCTGTTCCGCCTGAAGAATCTGCTTGGCGTCTTTATCGCTGCAGTTCTGCTGATGGTCACCATCTTCTTCCTGACTGATCTGTACGCAACAGAGCACCATGATGCAGTCGCCTTTATTCTGAACGGTGACAACATCTACACCAAGCTTTTCTGGTTAGTACAAATTATCTTTGGCAGTCTCGCTCCACTGGCATTACTTTATAACCCGGTAACAGGAACATCTCGCGCGTGGATCGCAATTGCCTCGATACTGGTAATTCTCGGTGGCCTGGCGCAACTTTACGTCATCCTCATAGGCGGTCAGGCTTTCCCAGTGATCCTGTTCCCTGGCATGGAAGTTAGCAGTGCCTTTGCTGACGGTGTAGTTGCCTCTTACAGCCCTAGCCTGCCTGAATTTCTGCTCGGTCTCAGTGGTGTCGCTATATCGCTGATCATCGTTACACTGGCGCTGAAAATACTGCAGTTTGCACCAGACAGTCTTGCTGATGCCGATGTAGATCCGCATTATAAAGCAGCCAGCTAATTCACACGCAGATTAAATTCCTCTAACCCCGGCACACCTCAGGCCGGGGTATAACAAGGTAATTAAAAGAGAACCGAAGCATCGGCTGATACATCAGTTCTCATATTACAGGGACAATTTATACTAGCTCCCTTCACCTGCCAGGCATCAACATATCCTCTTCAAGCTGGATCCATATCCATAGCATTATTTATTAATTTAGGCTAATTGCCACTGACGGTTATAATGAGCACACGATGACCAGTTCACGAGTATTTATATCCGCTGCGCATAAATCGTCAGGTAAGACGACCATTAGTATAGGTCTGTGTGCCGCATTCAGAAACATCGGCAGAAAGGTCAGCCCATTCAAAAAAGGCCCTGATTATATCGACCCCATCTGGCTTTCACATGCAGCACAAAACCCCTGCTACAATCTTGATTTCTACACTTCGGATCATGAAGAAATTCTTCAGACACTTGACCGTCACAGCAAACATACAGATATATCGATCATTGAAGGAAACAAAGGGCTCTATGATGGACTCGACCTTGATGGCAGCAATAGCAATGCTGCACTGGCAGTTCTGAGTAATACACCTGTCATCCTGGTCATCGATTCAAGAGGCATGACTCGTGGCATAGCCCCACTCATTCTTGGTTACCAGGCATTTGATCCTGATATACATATCGCAGGTGTGATCCTGAACAATGTCGGCGGCTCCCGCCATCAGAGCAAACTGCAAAACGTCATTGAGCACTATACCGATGTAGAGGTCGTAGGTGCAGTTCACAACAACCCTAAATTACATCTTCCTGAACGACATCTTGGTCTTAAACCCGGCAATGAGTACAGTGAAGTAGAAAAGATAATTAATGACATTGGCCAAATAGTTGCCAGCCAGGTTGACCTGGACAAAATCACGCAAATAGCGACATCTGCCGGCGACATTAACCATCAATACACAACTACCGCAAAGTCCGCTGAACAGGAAACACTTCGCATCGCCATCGCTCGTGATGCTGCTTTCAATTTTTACTATCAGAATGACCTCGATGCTTTTGCAGAGTATGGCTGTGAACTGGTTGAAATCGACACTCTGCATGATCAGAAGCTGCCTGACGATATTGATGGGCTTTTCATCGGCGGCGGTTTTCCTGAAACGCAAATGGAGCTTCTGGCTGCTAACAGTCAGTTGCGTGCACAGATACATGACAAGATCGAAAACGGCCTTCCCGTTTATGCTGAGTGCGGCGGTCTGATGTATCTCAGTCGAAGTATTGAATGGCTGGACAAAAAGGCTGATATGGTAGGGATCATACCAGCCGAAACCGTGATGCATAAAAAACCCCAGGGTCGCGGCTATGTCAGAATGGAAAAAACAGCGGCATTCCCGTGGCAGCAAAAGACAGGCGAAAACGCTATCATCAAGGCGCATGAATTCCACTATTCTTCACTGAAAAACCTTGAAGATACTGGTGAATTCGCGCTTAAGGTATTGCGTGGTACAGGAATAGATGGAGAATATGATGGTATAGTGTATAAAAACCTGTTTGCCTGCTATACCCATCAGAGAAATACACGAAACTATCCGTGGGTAAAATATTTTATTAATTTTATTAAAAGCAAAAGACCCCGCTGATTATTCCAGCATAACGGATCACCTTTAACCAGAAACGAGTAGAAAAGAACCATGTTATTAGAAGTCACTGCTAACGCAGCACAGCAAGTTCGCTATCAGGCGAAACAAAATCGCATGGAAGGTATGCCATTGCGCATCGCAGCTAAACGCAACCCGGACGGCAGCCTTCATTACGGAATGGGATTTGATGACACCGGGCGTGATGACGACACTTCATTTGAGTCAGCTGGAATTGATGTCGTAATTTCACCAATGAGCCTTGACCTGCTTGCTAACACAGTACTGGATTATGTACAGATGGACGATGGGAAATATGAATTCATTTTTCTCAATCCTAATGACCCTAACTACAAACCACCTGATAGCCCTCAAGCAGAGGACGACAGCGAAGCATAGTACTGGCATGCACGGACTGTTTTCATCTGTCCAGTTAATCCCGAGATAAATGAGCAGATAAATAGAGTCGATCTAGCAACGTGCAGAAGACCTACCAGAATGAACTAGAACAAGATAACAAGACGGCAACAGCTTTATCCGTCTGTAACAGACTGCGCATGAAATTCGGTCATATTATGTGCAATCGCCTGATTATCTCTTTACTTGTTATTATTTCTGTCTTCGTGCTGCTAACAATCAGCAGTTTCCTCTTACGCTCAAATAACTCCGGGTTCTCTTCTTATATTCCGTTTGTCCTCTCTGTAACAGGCCTCACCTGGACCCTGTATTTACTCAGGCGAGCAACAAGTAACCTGGTAGTACCGCTGAGAGATCTTCGTGACTGGACCTACCGCATGCGCGAAGGCGACCTGACAGCACGTGTTACCCGCCCAAACCATGGCCAGCTTCGCCACCTATTCGGCGATATAAACGAGCTTAGCGATACATTTTCCGAAATATCACGCAATATGGAGGAGAAAGTCCAGGAGCAAACGCGTTATATCGCCAAGAAAAATGTAACATTGCAAATCCTTTACGATGTTGCATCCAGTGTAAATAATACACAGGATATACAGGACTTACTTGGTCGTTCACTAAATGCAGTAAAAGGAATATTTGATGCACGTGCAGCCAATATTCGTCTGCTTGATAGCGAAAATAATTTTCCTCTACTGACGACCAGTGGTTTTCGTGATCAGGATAGCGACTACGAGCTGCTTAAAACAGCGGAACTGGAATTATGTGAGTTGGCATTCGAAACACGAAATATCCAGGTCCTCGATAATTTGATCAATGTTCGTTACCTGACCGGCCCTACTTTTGCCGGTATTCGTTCACTCGGATTGATATCTGTCCCGCTCAGCTACCAGGACAAGGTACTGGGTGTATTTAATCTTTTTACAGATTCCAATACCAATAGAGTCGAGCAGGAATTGCGCGAACTGTTGATGAATGTTGGCCAGCACATTGGTATGGCCATTCAAAAGACTCGCCTGGATGAAGAATCCCGCCGCGTAGGCATCATTGACGAACGCAACAGGCTGGCACATGAACTTCATGATTCACTGGCGCAAAGCCTGGCCAGCCTGCGTTTCCAGGTTCGGGTTCTTGATGACACCTTGCAATCAGGCATCGATTCAGACGTATGGACAGAAATGGAAAGAATCGAAAACAGCCTCGATGAAGCGTATAACGAATTGCGCGATCTCATCGCCCATTGCCGAATTCGCAATGAGAGCCAGGACCTGAGCCAGAATATCAAGGCCCTGGTAAACCGCTATCGCAATGATACGGAAATACATTTTTTGTTGCAGATCGAATGGGGAAGACTAATACTGCCCTCAGACACTGAAATGCAGGTATTACGTATCATTCAGGAATCACTGCGCAATATCTACAAACACAGTGACGCCAATACTGTACGTGTTTTACTGAGTAAAACCGGTGAAACAGACTACCAGGTACTGATCGAAGATGATGGTATTGGTTTTTCCGAACAACCAACTGATGGGCGAGCCGGTGAACATATCGGGCTCAAGATCATGCAGGAACGTGCTCGCCGTTTTGGCGGTCAGCTGGAAGTAGAAAGTGAAGTTGGTGAAGGTACCCGGGTAACTCTGGGCTTTAGCTATATTGAGCCAAAATCTTCACATCCTCAGTATATGAAATGGAATATGTAAATGACTTCTCTCTCCATAAAACGCGATTCACAACCCGGTAAATACCACACATGCGCATCCTGCTGATAGACGATCACACCCTCTTCCGGGTTGGCCTGCAAGGCCTGCTTGAGAATAGAAATATTGAAGTTGTGGCATCCCTCGGTGATGGCAACGAGGGTATCCGTGTCGCAATGGAGATAAAACCGGACATTATCCTCCTCGATATGCGTATGCCAGACCCGGACGGCCTCACCGTGCTGCGCCAACTACGTGAAAATGGCCTGGTAATGCCAATAGTAATACTGACTACCAGCACCGATGAAGATGATCTTGTTGAGTCGCTCAGAAACGGTGCTAGCGGGTATTTGCTGAAAGACATGGAACCTGATGCCCTGGTGCAGTCTCTTCGTGAGGTTCAATCAGGTAAAACGGTCGTTGCGCCGGAACTCGCCGGTTCATTGGCAAGAGTTGTTCAGGGTGGTGAGAAAGAGGTTGAAAAAGAGCCTGAGCATGACCTGTTCAGTGAATTGACTCCTCGTGAGACAGAAATACTGACATTTCTGGCTAATGGTCAAAGCAATAAATCGATTGCGCGTGACCTGGGAATTTCAGATGGCACAGTCAAACTGCATGTAAAGGCAATATTGCGTAAACTGGGCGTTCATTCTCGAGTTGAAGCCGCTGTAATTGCGGTGGAACAGGGGCTCAGGGAATCCAGCAGACAACGGAATTAAAAGCAGGATGAAAGGTTAAAACACAAAGGGGAAAGGGGAAAGAAATTGACTTTCTATTGATTTATGTCTTACTTTTGCCTTTAACCTTTGCTCTTTCCCCTTAAGAATTTTCCTTTCCTCCTGCTTTCAATCATAGCGCCGTAAATCTTTGCGGCGGCGTCCGGGCTGCTGGGTGACCAGACCCGTCACCATGTGCAGGCCGGCTATTTCTTCTTCATCATAAACAGAATTGAGTGGACGCAGGATGTAACGGTCGCCATCTATGATCAATTGCCTGAAGATCAGTCCATCATCATTTTTCGCAACAACAAAACATTCGTGCTTGAGTACGCCTGCCGGGTCAATGACAATGACGCAGCCGTGTTTGAACTCTGGTTCCATGCTATCGCCATGTACCTGTAGCGCAAAAGGCTCCGCTTCGCTGCAACTACCTTCGTCTAACATACCATTCTCCTGAAAATTACTAACTATAACCCTGCATTTTATCAGATTTATTAAATGTTGCAGTGCAATACATTATGAATTCAATGGAAACGTGATATGCTTCGGCGTCTTTCTAACCAGCTACTTCTGATTACCCAAAATGCCTGAAAAACTAAGAAAAGTCGCCCTCGATTACCACGAATTTCCGAAACCCGGAAAAATCGCAATTGAAGTGACCAAAGCGACCTCCTCACCTGAAGACCTGTCACTTGCTTATACTCCCGGCGTTGCTATTCCCGTCCTCGAGATTAAAAACAATCCGGAGAATGCCTATCGTTACACCAGTAAAGGAAACCTGGTTGCTGTCATTACAGATGGCACAGCGGTCCTTGGCCTCGGCAACACGGGCGCACTGGCTGGTAAGCCGGTAATGGAAGGTAAGGCAGTCTTGTTCAAGCGTTTTGCCGACATTGATGTATTTGATATCGAAGTGGATGCAGAAGAACCTGATGACTTCATTGATACCGTCGCACGTATAGCGAGTGGCTTTGGCGGCATCAACCTGGAAGATATAGCTGCCCCGCATTGCTTCTATATCGAACAGGAATTAAACAAACGGCTGGATATTCCTGTCTTTCATGATGATCAGCACGGTACGGCTATCATTATTGCTGCCGGCATTCTGAATGCCCTGGAACTGCAGGAAAAGACATTAGCTGATGCAAAAATTGTCTGCCTGGGTGCCGGTGCTGCAGGTGTAGCGTCGATGAACCTGCTGATGGAAATGGGTGCGCAGCGTGAAAATATATTTATGGTTGACCGCCAGGGTGTAATGCATCAGGAACGCGAGAACCTGACAGAAACGAAGAAAGCATTCGTTATAAACACAGACAAGCGGACTCTCACCGACGCCTGCGAGGGTGCCGATGTCTTTATCGGCGTTTCCGGCCCGGATCTGTTAAGCAGTGACATGCTATTGTCAATGGCACCGCGACCCGTTGTATTTGCCCTGTCTAACCCGATTCCTGAAATACTGCCTGAACTGGCGCACCTGACGCGCAGTGACCTGGTCATGGCAACGGGACGCAGCGATTACCCGAACCAGGTCAATAACGTACTGGGATTCCCTTACATCTTCCGCGGAGCGCTGGACGTTCGTGCATCCTGCATCAATACTGAAATGAATATTGCTGCTGCACGTGCCCTGGCTGAGCTCGGTAAACAGCCTGTACCACCTGAAATGGCGAAGATTTATGGCCACGATTCACTGGAATTTAGCCCTGATCACATCATTCCCAAACCTTTTGATCCAAGACTTAGAGACATAGTACCTAAAGCAGTTTCACAGGCGGCTATTGATAGCGGTGTTGCCCGACTGGATCTTGTCGACTGGAAGGGGTAGGAAGTCCGAAGTTTCAAGTTTCAAGATAAACCAATAAAGTATCCCTGTTAAAGCTAAAAGATGATTCAGTGTTCACGATACGGGTTTTCTTGGATCTTGGATCTTCGATCTTATAACTTATAACTTGGACCTTAAAACTTGAAACTTTCCATCCGTTCTCCCCATTACTTTAGAGATAAAAATATAATATAGTCCCATTAATTAATAATTAGGAAATAAACCCCCAAAGGAGACTGGTAATGAACAAAATTGCAATCATCGGTGCCGGACGTGTTGGCGAATCTACAGCACAGTTTCTTGCCACTCGAGATCTATGCCGAGAAGTCGTACTGTCAGATATCCGTGAAGGAGCTGCTGAAGGTGCAGCCCTGGACATTCAGGAATCTGCATCACTTTTTGGCTTCGACACCCGGCTAAGCGGTAGTAGCAACAATGAAATTATTGAAGATGCCGATATCATCATCATCACGGCCGGCATCCCGCGTAAGCCCGGTATGACACGGGCTGATGTCATGGAAACCAATGTCCGCGTCCTCGATCAGATTATCGATGATGTCCTAGAATATGCACCAGAATCCATGCTGCTGCTGGTGAGCAATCCTGTTGACACCCTGACCCATCACGCGCTCAAGCGTACAGGCTGGGACAGAGGACGTATCATGGGACAGGCAGGTGTACTTGACTCTTCTCGCATGGCTGCTTTCGTGGCACTGGAGACAGGCCTGTCAGCTACAGATGTTAATGCTATGGTAATGGGCGGACACGGGGATGTTATGGTTCCAATGACCCGCTTCACAACAATATCAGGCATTGGTATTGAACATTTCCTGCCCCCTGAAAAGATTGAGGAAATTATACAACGTACGCGCGTCGGTGGAGCTGAGATACTTAAGCTAAGGGGAAACAGCAGCGCCTATGATGCGCCGGCAGCAGCCGTGGCTGAAATGGTAGAAGCCATTGCATACGACCGTAAGTCTGTGCTGCCGACTGTCACCTTCCTGGAAGGTGAGTATGGCCAGAATGACATTACTATCGGTGTCCCAGCAGTACTCGGAAAAAATGGCATGGAGCGAGTGATTGAGCTGGAGTTGAATGAAGCCGAACTTGGATTTTTCAACACCTCAGTCGCTGCCATCAGGAAAGAACTGGAAACACTAAGTGAGATCACCAGCCAGGCATGAGCATTCAGACAACAGCCAGCCGGATTAACATCCCTGCTTTGAGAAAAATGAAGCAGGATAAGCAGCCGATCGTTGCATTGACTGCTTATGATTACAGTTTTGCTCACCTGCTCGACCAGTCCGGTGTTGATATTATCCTCGTTGGTGATTCCCTCGGCATGGTTATACAGGGCCACCAGACCACAATTCCAGTCAGCATTGAGGATATGCTATACCATACCTCTATCGTCAGCCGAGGAGTGGAAAGAGCGCTGGTGGTTATGGACATGCCCTTTATGAGCTACAGCAGTATTGAGCGAGCGTTGGATAATGCAGCAGACGCTTTACAAACTGCCGGTGCTCATATGGTTAAACTCGAAGGAGGGCTGGACCAGTTGCACATCGTTGAAGCCCTTGCCAGCCAGGAAATCCCAGTCTGTGCGCATATCGGATTGAAGCCTCAATCTGTCTATAAATCAGGGGCCTACAAAGTACAGGGACGCGGTGCACAGGCTGCAGTACAAATGATTGAAGAAGCAGCCGCGCTGGAGAAGGCAGGCGCTGATATTCTTTTACTTGAATGTGTACCCAAAGTACTTGCAGCAGAAATCACAGCGAACACTGAAATTCCTGTCATTGGCATCGGAGCAGGCAATGCCTGTGACGGACAGATCCTGGTTTTACATGACCTGCTTGGCATCACGCCCGGCAAACCGCCCAGTTTCACAAAAAACTTCATGCAGGACAGCCCGCATATCCAGGCCGCCATCAGAGCCTACGCCGAAGATGTACGCAGCCGTAAGTTTCCGGCCGACGAGCATAGTTTTAGCTAGCTATCGCTTTCTGAATCAATCGCGCCGAGGACGGCGCTCCTACCCCTTTATTAAAATACCAGCGACATCATTACCATCATAACGATCAGGAACAGTATGGTCATTATGCCACCCGCTTTCATGAAGTCTGGCACTCTATAACCACCAGGGCCCATGATCAACGCATTCACCTGGTGTGTCGGGATGAGGAATGAATTTGATGTCGCTATGGCGACAGTAAGGGCAAACACTGCAGGGTTAGCACCGACACCGAGGGCGATATTTACCGCCAGTGGTACCAATAAAACAGTAGCCCCTACGTTGGACATTACCAGGGTAAAAAACGTCGCCAGCACTGCAACAGCAGTTTGTATCACCCATATAGGTTGAGATCCCACTACGACCAGTGTCTGATCAGCTATCCACTTGGCTGTACCACTGGTTTCAACAGCCAGTCCCGATGGGATCAGGCTGGCCAGCAGGAACACCGTTTTCCAGGATACTGCCTCATAGGCCTCATCAATTGACAACACACCGGATAAAATCATTCCTATCGCACCGGTTAGCAGCGCAATTGAAAGACGGAGGTCAGTGAAAAGAACAAGGAACAACGCTACAGCAAAGAAAAAGCCGGCCCAGCCTAACTTGTGCGGACGAAGATTTTCATGAGGAAATTCCGTTGTAACAATGACAAAATTACGGTCTGACTCAAGTCGCACCAGGTTATCCCACTGCGTGTGAACGACCAGCGTATCACCTGCCTGCAGGGGCATATCTCTAATCCCCTCACCTTCTCGCATGGTCTCTCCATTACGATGCAGGGCGACCATCGCTATACCATAAACCTTGCGCAGCCAGACGTCACGTGCACTCTTACCAATCAGGTGTGAGCCAGGCGGGATGACGATTTCTGCGATACCGGCCTTTGTTGTGGCGAGGGATTCCGTAAACACTTGCATTTCATCATGAACAGTCAGATTGTTCTCTTCAACGAAATTCTTGAAGTTCCCCGGTGAGGCAAGGATGCACAATGCCATTTTGCCTTCCAGTGCAAGATCTCTTGCCAGTGAGCCCGGGCCTACGCGAGTTTCACCATCTGGGCGCTGGGTTGCGATTACACGAATCTTGTACTTTATTTCAATTTCATCGAGCATCATACCTGTCAACGGCGAATCTTCAGGAGAACACACCTCGGTCATAGCATAATCAATGCCGTAAACATCCTGGAAATATCCCATAGTCGTTGCAGCTACTGCACCACTCTCTGATGGCATCTTCGGCAACACGTACTTGCCTGCGACAACAAAATAGAGGATACCCGTTGCTACCAGTGCAATTCCGACAGGCGTGACAGAGAATAACGACCACATTTCCATCTGCTGGTCATCAGGCAGGGCATGGTTAGAGGTGAGAAGAAGATCATTGAGCAAAATTAGCGGTGATGAACCAACCATGGTGACAGTACCACCGAGGATGGCACAAAACCCCATCGGCATCAGCAAGCGCGACATTGGCAGGCCTGAGCGGGCCGAGATACGGCTGACTACCGGGATAAAAAGTGCAGCAGCGCCAACATTCTGCATAAATGAAGATATGATGGCTACTGTACTGGAAATAATAGGAATAATACGTTTTTCTGTTTTTCCACCAACTTTCAGAATAAAGGCGGCAACAGAGTTCATCATACCTGTTCTATCAAGACCGGCACCAATGATCATAACGGCGATTATCGACATCACGGCATTACTGGAGAAACCACGGAAAAGATATTGAGTGTCTATAAGCCCCTTCTCCAATCCCATCCAGGGGGCCAGAAGAGAGGTCAGGCCAAGTATAACCATAATGGAAATTGCAGCGACATCAACACCAACAATTTCAAATGCGAACAGGTAAATAGTGAGGAGAAGAAGTGCTGTAACCCAGGCTATCTCGATAGATGGAACGACGCTGGCCAACCAGAAGGCAAACAGGATAAAAATTAAACCTGCGACGAGGTTCTTCATGTTCTTTTTGAGTATGTCGCCCACGGTCTTTCCTCAAGTTATATTAATATAACCTGATATTGTAATATATCAGCACTTTTTGTGCGAGTTTGAATGCCGGTTAATAGCGCGTGAAAAAGAAAATACCCGGGGAAGTGTATCGCTTATTGAGAGGATGCCTGGGCTTCATTGAATTGTGAACGCAGCGCCTCTACATTTTTCCTGTTAACGCCTAAATCGGACTTTCCAACTCGCGATCCAGACCTTACATGAATAATGTTCTGCTCCGCTTCCATCCTGAACTCCATATCATCGACATAGCGAAACAACCGGGTTGTATAGGTTGCCCACAGGTATCGGCTGTCCGCTTTCTTTACGACACCACCCGATTTCTCAATAGCGGCTTTGAGATCTTCCCACGCCTGATCACTGGATGACTTGAATGAGAGAGGTGTTATACCTTTTGCATCGCCCTGCTCCTCGCTGGATACACAATTAGGCGTAGCGGGACAGAGACGAAGTTTACCGTCGACCAGTTTTGTGTCCGGGGCCTTGGAAGCCAGTGATAGAAACACCATTCGCCCGATAAGCAGGGCGATGACAAGCAGAATTACTAAGAGAATAATTTTATACAAAAATCAGTATCGGCCGTGCTGTTTATAAATGTAGTTGTTCATTTCTGCGTGTGATTTATTCATGTCACATAGAATTGCGTGTACTGTCCGGGTAATGGCACGCATCACTTTGTACATCAGGTCCGGATCTTCTTCTATAAAGGTTTCAAACTCTTCACGAGTCAGGCAAATAGCAATGCAATTACCCACTGCTCGAAGGCTGGCACTGTGAGGTAGGCCGTCTAGAAATCCGAGTTCACCAGCCATTTCACCTTCACGCAGTAAATGCAATGTGACGAAATCGCCGCCGGTAGATTTGATTAGAACTTCCAGGTGACCACTGATAATTACATACAGACTGTTATCTTTCTGCCCTTCGTCTATTAAAAATTGATCGCCTTTAAGGCCCATGACGGTCACCTTCTCTGCAAGTGCCTGACACTGGCTGTCAGACAACTCGGTACCCAGTGGTGAAGTACGAATCATATCTGCGTTAGCAATCTGGTTATCATTATTATCTGTCATATTCCCTCGCTCCAAATGGCATTAATTCTTAGATTTAGCGTCTCACAAATAACCAGTATCCTCAATATAGCGAGGGATTATTTATTATATAGCAGCAAATATATTTTCTATGCCGAGTACTGCTCATCAGTAATCAGGCATCATGATAGATTTCACTACCCTGTTTTTTGAATTCAACCGCCATCTCCTCCATGCCGCTATCAACCGCCTTTTCGACATCATCCATGCCCTGCTTTGCTGCATACTCACGAACTTCCTGGCTGATTTTCATAGAACAGAATTTCGGCCCGCACATGGAGCAGAAATGTGCCACTTTGTGCGCCTGCTTCGGCATTGTCTCATCGTGGTATTTACGCGCACGGTCCGGATCAAGACCAAGGTTAAACTGATCTTCCCAGCGGAACTCAAAACGCGCCTTGGACATCGCGTCATCACGGATCTGCGCTCCCGGATGCCCTTTGGCCAGGTCTGCTGCATGGGCGGCAATCTTGTAGGTGATGATGCCTTCTTTAACATCGTCCTTGTTGGGCAGTCCAAGATGCTCTTTTGGCGTGACATAGCACAGCATTGCCGTGCCATACCAGCCGATCATCGCGGCGCCGATACCCGATGTAATGTGGTCATAACCCGGCGCAATGTCGGTCACCAGCGGGCCTAAAGTGTAGAAAGGAGCTTCGCCACAGGCCGTGAGCTGCTTGTCCATATTAGCCTTGATCATATGCATAGGCACATGCCCCGGACCTTCAATAATTGTCTGAACATCATGCTTCCAGGCAATTTTGGTTAATTCACCCAGTGTTTCCAGTTCGGCAAACTGTGCTTCATCGTTGGCATCGGCGGCTGACCCGGGACGCAGGCCGTCTCCAAGTGAGAAAGACACATCGTAGGCCTTCATAATCTGGCAGATATCTTCAAAATGGGTATAAAGAAAATTCTCTTCGTGGTGCGCCAGGCACCATTTCGCCAGTATTGAACCGCCGCGTGAAACAATGCCTGTTATTCGTTTCGCTGTCATTGGCACATAAGCCAGGCGCACCCCGGCATGGATAGTAAAGTAGTCCACGCCCTGCTCAGCCTGTTCAATCAGGGTGTCGCG
>JASJFV010000079.1:0-4378 GCA_033791885.1 Gammaproteobacteria bacterium
GCCTATGACATCACTGCAGAGTTTCTGGCGCTTAAACCCTCATCTTTGTCGGCCAACGAAAGACGCCGCACCACTGAGACAATTAAGCTGGCACTGCAGTGCGCACAGGATGCCATGGATGATCAAACCGAGGTAAAAGCATCAGATCCAGATCTGACATCGGTATTCGCCAGTTCCAGTGGTGATCTTAATATTGTTGACAAGATACTGACAGCACTAACACTGCCGGGTAAACCGGTTTCACCGACACATTTCCATAACTCAGTACACAATGCACCAGCGGGTTACTGGTCTATCGCCACAGCATCACGTGCAGCTTCAAGTAGTATTGCAGCAGGGCCACAGACATTTAGTGCTGGTTTGCTGGAGGCAATGACCCAGGTGATAATTGACAGGCATCCCGTACTCCTGATTGCCTATGATTTAATGTCTCCATCGGTGCTTCGTTCTCACAGCCAGGTAAAGGCATCCTTTGGTGCTGCGATACTGCTGGTACCTGAACCGACATGCTACAGTTTATCTACAGAAATTAGAGACACTGCTGTCTCAGTTTCTACCATGCAGGAGCCGGGTTTTGAGCAATTGCGACAGGCAAACCCGGCTGCAATATGCCTGCCTTTGCTACAGAATATTGCACAAAAACAGTCTGCTATGATTAATCTTCCGTATTTACATGGGCAGGGGCTTGAGCTTTCGCTGGTTTGCAATGATTGAAGGTGATGCACTCAATAAGCTGATACCGCATGGCGGTAAGATGTGCCTGCTGGACAAAGTCGTAGAATGGGATAACAGTACTGTTCACTGCGAAACGAGCAGCCACCTGGACAGCAGTAACCCATTATGGCGGAATGAAAAGCTATCATCAGCCGCAGGCATAGAATACGCCGCACAGGCAATGGCAGTTCATGGAAGCCTGTTAAGTGAGGCAGCGTTAACACCTATGCAGCAATCCTACCTGGCAGCTGTACGTGATGTGAAATTTGAGGTTAACTGGCTGCATGATATTGATCATCCTTTGACAATTCGGGCAGAGCGTTTAATAGGAGACCAGCACGGATTAATTTATCGATTCAGTCTTCATGCAATGTCGAGGCTGCTGCTTGAGGGCAGGCTAACGGTCATGCTGTCATCACAGGAGCATCATAAATGAAACCAGCAGGTGAAGAGATAATGAAACAGGCACTGGTGACAGGTGGCAGTGGCGATATCGGCTCTGCAATCTGTCATAAGCTGGCACGGCAGGGATTTCATGTCATCGTTCATTATTCAAGCCAGCCACAGCGTGCTGACCATGTAATCTCATCGATCATCGCGTCCGGAGGCTCGGCTGAAAAGATATGTTTCGATGTCACAGATGCTGAAGTCAGCAGGGAAATACTGGAAACTGAACTTGCGCAGCGTCCGATCCAGGTCATCGTCAGTAATGCCGGCATCCATGATGATGCACCGCTTGCTGGAATGAGCTCAAAGCAATGGCATCGTGTTATCGATGTGTCTCTGCATGGATTTTATAACGTGACACAGCCACTGCTGCTGCCAATGATGCGCACTCGCTGGGGTCGCGTAATTGCTATTTCCTCCATTGCAGGGCAACTGGGCAATCGTGGGCAGGCAAATTATGCTGCTGCGAAAGCTGGTTTGCATGGAGCGATCAAATCATTGTCTCAGGAACTAGCATCTCGCGGTGTGACGGCAAATGTTGTAGCACCAGGAATAATTCAGGGTGAAATGACAGAGCCACTGTTTGATAAGGAAATGATTAAAAAAATGGTGCCAGCTCAACGTGCCGGAAAACCTGAAGAGGTAGCGGAGCTGGTAGCATTTCTTGCTTCTGACCACGCAGCGTATATATCAGGACAGGTGATTGGTATTAATGGCGGGATTGTATAGTTTGGTGTTCTTTTTTCGTGCTGGCGCAGAGCGGAAAAGCCTTATTAATCCATGATTAACTTTTCCCCAGTTGTTCGCCCTGTAGGGCGAGTTCATTTCTTTTATACGGATAAAAGAAACGAACCAAAGAAAAACCGCCCCACAGTGTTGGCCTGCGACTGCTCTGCGCGCTTCGGTCTGCGTCGGCGCTGCGGAACTCGCTTATACTCAGACAGTCCTCGCTCTATCCGCCCCAGCCCTGCAGTGCTCGACAACACTGAAGGGGGTTGGAGAGCAAAGAGGAAAGACTAAGGACAAAAGATAAAGGATCAAGGGCTAAACATAAGAATCTGAACTGTGGCATCGCCCTTGTGCTTTCAATTCCCTTCAGGTTCGCCGAGAAGCACAGAATGGGCCGGAGTCATCGGGATGTGCTGTCCGAGTGCAAGCGAGTTCATATCCCGCCGGTTCATTCGAGCATCGCAGGAAACTCATAATGGTTCTATATGAGCGAGCATCTTGGGGGTCTTTTCTTTTGGTTACTTTTCTTTAGACAAGTAAAGAAAAGTCACTCGCCCTAAGGGGCGAAATACTTAAAGAAATACTTAAATAAAATATAATCATAGGTTAAAAAAAGCTTACCATCCTACCGCGAGCTGGCACCAAAATTACAATATATCCTGACCCGTATCGGGCGATAAAGCGCGTAACAATTAGCTTGCTGGTATGCTGCATTCAAATAACGAATGACAAATCCCGATATTGTCGTAAACCTTACTTACTTGTAGTCCAGCTTTGTTAACGCAGTCAACGAGTTCATCCGAGTGATACATTTTTGAGTTACCGCTGGCTATGGCGGTAAAGTAAAGCGAAGTATTTATTAACGAGTAGGCGGATGCTTCGTGCTGCTGTCGGTCCCAGCAGGTTTCAAGAATATAGAGGCGTCCATTTTCTCCCATCGCCTCAGCGATGCGTTGCAGTATGCTTATTATTTCCTGTTTACCAAAGCAGGACACGAACTGGCTTAACCAGAAAATATCGATGCCTTTACGGAATTGTTGAGTCGTATCCAGCAAATCCATGGGAAATGAATCAATGCGCTCTGACAGACCGGCATCCGCAACGTTATTGATAGCATTTTTCAGTTGATCAGGTAGGTCAACCATTGTGATGTGGATATCAGCGTTATAATTTGCGGCAAGTATTGAAAATTTACCGACATTAGTGCCAATGTCCAGCATTGTAGCTGGCCTTGATTCAAAAATTATTGGCAGAGCTGCAGGATAGGCAGAATCTGAATAAAAATGATCAAAGGCGTACCAGCTTTTTTTTATTTTTTCAGGTAGGTGAGGCAGGGCCTGGTAAAGTGTCTCCCACTGATCACCAAATACGCCCAGGCCAGCAGGTTTTTCTGTACGACATGCCTCGTCAAGCTGGTACATGCCCTGGTAGCAGATGTAATGATTGTAATCCATGTTAATGCGAGTCATCTCATCATGAAGTAAATAAAACCCTGTTTTACTCAGGCGGTACATTTCGCCATCATCAATATCAACGACTCCACAGCTTAGGCCACTCTCAAGTAGTGTTTCTACAGAATAGAGGCTGAGCTTGAGTTTTTCAGCAATTACCATTGCTGATACTCCAGTTTTATGTTCGTCTAACTGAGCCAGGATTCCGAGTTCACGCATAGTTCGCACAGCCTGAAAAACCAGAGGAGCATAGGCAATCTTCTGCGCTTCGTAGATGGCATCATAGGCTGTTAGGGGCTTGTGTTTGAATATTTCTTTTTTCATTTCATTATGGAAAATTATAGTTTAACAGCCGAGGATATGAATATAGAGAAGGGCACCATCTAGATAGGTCATGATTTAGTGCTATTGCGAACCATGTGTATTTTCTCAGAATAACTATGCATTTTAGAGTATATGCACGATCGTTTCATTTTTAAAACACAAAATTGTTTAACAAAAGCATTAAGCCGTTCGCCATGATCGCATGGATATTCATAGTATTTTATACGTTAGTATATTAGGAACCAGATCGCATTGTGGATTCATTACTTTTCGCACAAGCCAAACTGTATGCTGTCGCAAGGCAACTTAACGAATGACCGAGAATAACGTTAAACTACGAGACACCAGTAGAACGTTTTAACGCATGTGTTGTGTTGACTGGTTGAAACCGCAACCCAATGCGGACACTCGGGTTTCCCACTATTTCCACTCATTTATACCCGTTCTATATTGATTCAATGGTAGTTTGATACAATATTTTTCTAATTCAATATTTCGCAGAATACCGGAGTAAGCCCGTACCAGTAAGGAGTTATTAATGAATTGCCCTTAAAACCTATACCGATTTAGGTTACTGCTGCCTAATACTGAAAAATACCGCTGCAGCCTATATCACTGTTATACGTCAGAATTATTTATGGGACTGTTTATAATACCCTTAAAATATTTCCCGAAAGGTCATGTAAAAAAGGGCTACGCTTTATTTGAAGAGC
>JASJFV010000080.1:0-2646 GCA_033791885.1 Gammaproteobacteria bacterium
CCTGCACCTTCTTGGATATCCGAGATAGTTGTTAATTTCATTTCAAATCACCGCACGTTGTGGTCATAGTTTCGCTTATTTAGTATATAAGCACCTTTATTTTCGGAGTATAAGCACCCTAAATTGAGGAAGTTTAAGCACTCTTATTCTCCAAATCTCCTTGGTTGAAACCGGTTATGCGGTCTCATTTTTCTTGATTCTTCAACTGGCAACAATGCGTTACACAGTCTCTTCAGCCTGACAGAATATTCTCTATCTCGAATCAAGGCTTTTTGGATAGCATACTGCTTTATAAAAACAGCGTAATACTCTCCGACTGCAAAATAGATTGCAGTAGCTTTCGGCGATTTTCACCAATATTCTTTATCGTTTTATTGCTGTCGCCGTTTGTTATCTGTTTTTTTCTAACGATTTACTAATGATTTCCTAACAATACGCTAACGATAATTACTTAACAATTGTATGTATATACCCACAATTGAATATTAGCCGCAGTTAGTGTGTACTATTTCTGTAACCCTTACCCTCAATGTAATATCATAGTATGCATGTTGTATTTACATCAGATTTACTATGTCTATCAGGGGTATGGTATTCACCTCACTACTCAATAAAACTATCCGCCTGTCCTTACAATTATTTAACCAGAAGTTTGCTCATCAGGAGATGATGAAAGTTGTATCCACCGCTAATAAAGAGCAGGCAGGGTACCCGGCACCTGGGTAAAAAAGTACAAAATATTAGCTGGGAACAATCTCGAATTATCCTCTAATAAAACCGTAATATTTCTCTGCTATAAAGACTTGAAACGCTTCTTTCATTCAGCGGGTAATTCGGACAGAGGTAAACCTGCGAATAACGGGTAATAAGTAAATTATGAAAATAAATATGCTTGTAAATCGTCTCAATCACTACACAGATAAAAAGCTTTGCAATCAGATCAGTAAAATCAAAGACCTTAAGCTGTCCCTCAGGCAGTTAAGAAATACAGCAAGAAACCTGGAGAAGGAGATTCAGGTCGAATCAAGGATAGGAAATCAAAAGATTCTGCATGCGAAACACAGATTCATCACAGTACAGCGCAGAGAAAATTTAAGCCTGCTAAAAGATCTAACAAAAGCGCATTAAACTATTATTGAAGATATCTCGGTAGTCAATACGAAGCCATTCGTGACTTGCCCGCTATGATTTAATTCCAGCACACAATGCAATATTGAGATTAATCCTGTTGCCATTCCAGCGAGATAATAATCGACCTAGTCGTAGTACCTGACGTGATAAAAAAGTGCGAATAGCACTGGAATCACAATGAGCGTCAGCAACGTGGCAAAACCCAGGCCAAACATAATGGTAACTGCCATAGGCTGAAAGAAAACATCACCAAGTAGAGGCAGCATGCCGAGAATGGTTGTCAGCGCAGCCATTGATACCGGGCGCAGTCGACTGATAGCCGCATCGGTAATTGCTGCTAACCACTCCTGCTTCAGCTCTTCTTTCAATCGCTTGATCTCTTCAACCAGCACGATACCATTTTTCAGTTGCATACCGATTAAACTCAGCAAAGCAAGCAGAGCCATGAAGCTGAAAGGAGAGTCTGTGCTGAGCAGGCCAATCGTTACGCCGATGATAGACAGTGGTACGGTAATCCACACCACCAGGGTTTGCTTGGCGGAACCAAAAAGGAAGACCGTAAGGATAATCATTACCAGCACGCCCAGGGGCACGAAGGCAAACACCGCCACATTGGCTTTCTGCTGTGCTTCATATTCGCCACCCCACATCAGGCTGTAGCCATCAGGCAGCTCAATCGCCTCTACTGCACCCCTTATCCTGCTATGCAGTGTTGCCGGGGTGACGCCTGCAACAGGGTCAGCCAGTACTGAAAGTGTCCGTTTGCGGTCGCGGCGCTTAATCAGCGGGTTTTCCCAGCCCAGGTCCGTCCTGTTGACCACCTGCCCTATATTGACATAAGCCTGCTTGACGGGACTGTAGACGAGAACATCTTCCAGCTGGGTAACTGTATTTCTCTCTATCTCTGGTGGACGCACAACAACCGGCAATAACTTGCTGCCCTGGCGATAGAGACCTACAGTATGCCCACCTGCATGCGTGGCAAGTGCCTGATCAAGATCACTCTTGCTAATGCCCAGTCGACGGCCCTCTGCTTCATCGAACACGGGCTGCAGTACCTTGGTGCGTTCGCGCCAGTCCTGCCGTACATTTATCGCTTCAGGCTCTGCATCGAAGATAGCGATGACCTGTTCGCTAAATGCCCTGAGAACTTGCGGATCGGGTCCAATCAAGCGCGCCTCGATCTTGGCCTTGGTCACGGGCCCCACCTCAAAACGCTGAAACTTTGTAAACGCCTGTGGGTACTCCTGTATCAGTAGTTCTTCCGTGGCATCAATCGTTTTCTGCACATTATCATAAGAGGAAACCCGAACGATTAACTGTGCGTAGCTGGGATAATTAAATTCAGGTGCGTAGGTCAGCATAAACCGCTCTGCGCCGCGTCCGATAGTTGCAGTCACCTGCTCAACATCAGGCAAAGCCATGATTTTTTGCTCCAGTGACTCGATATCATCATTCACAGCACGGATGTCACTTCCCTGTGGAAGCCAGTACTCGACCATAAACATAGGCAGT
>JASJFV010000081.1:0-8421 GCA_033791885.1 Gammaproteobacteria bacterium
CTGACTCTACCATGGTAACAGCCAAAGACATCAACGCCGTGCAACAGCTGAATAGCAAGGAAGAAATTAAGGGTCGTAGCCTGTGGAGTGATGCCGCTCAACGGCTGAAGATGAACAAAGCGGCAGTGACCAGCATAGTGCTACTGCTGATTATAACTACACTGGTGATTGTCGCACCTTCATTCAGCCCGTTTAGCTTTGATGAAATTGACTGGGATCTGATCTCGACACCGCCCAGCATTGCAAACGGGCATATCTTCGGCACCGATGCTATAGGCCGCGACCTGTTCGTGCGCACCCTTTATGGTGGCCGCATGTCATTAATGATTGGGGTCATCGCTACCCTGGTCAGCCTGTTTATCGGGATCACGTATGGTGCTACTGCGGGTTATGTCGGTGGCCGTACCGATACCATCATGATGCGTATTGTCGATATTCTCTATGCCACACCCTTTATGTTTTTCGTCATCCTGTTGATGGTTTTCTTCGGTCGAAATATTTATCTTATATTTATCGCCATCGGTGCTATCAACTGGCTGGACATGGCTCGTATTGTTCGTGGCCAGACCCTGAGCCTGAAGCGAAAAGAATTTGTCGAGGCGGCTATTGCCTGCGGGGTCAGCACACCGCGCATTATTCTGCGGCATATCGTGCCCAACCTGCTCGGCATTGTTGTGGTCTATGTCACCTTAACCATCCCTCAGGTTATCCTGGTTGAGTCCTTTCTCAGTTTTCTCGGCCTCGGTGTGCAGGAACCTGATACCAGCTGGGGAGCACTGGTGAATGAAGGTGCACAGGATATGGAAATCGCTCCATGGGCATTACTGTTCCCTGCCAGCTTCCTCGCCACCACCCTGTTCTGTTTCAACTTTATCGGTGATGGCCTGCGTGATGCACTGGATCCTAAAGACAGATAATGATTGATCACTTCCGCTAATAGACATACTGCTCACTTTCAAATGCCATTACTCGAAGTCAATAATTTAGATACCCGTTTCAAGATCATGGATGGCGAGTTATCTGCGGTCAATGACATCTCGTTTAGCATGGAGATAGGTGAAACACTTGGTATCGTAGGCGAATCCGGCTCTGGCAAGTCGCAGCTGGTGCTTTCCATCATGGGCTTGCTGGCGACCAATGGGCGGGCAGATGGCAGTGCGCTTTTTAAAGGTCAGGAACTGATCGGCCTGCCGACGAGGGAAATCAACAAGATTCGCGGCGACCGCATGACTATGATTTTTCAGGATCCGATGACCTGTTTAAACGGTTACCTGACCATCGCACGGCAGATGACCGAGGTGCTTACCCTGCATAAAGGAATGAGCATGGCCGATGCCCGTAAACGCTCCATAGAGATGCTTGATGCAGTTCATATCCCCGATGCAAAAAGTCGTATAGACCGTTATCCGCATGAGTTCTCCGGTGGTATGCGCCAACGCGTGATGATTGCCATGGCTCTGTTATGTGAACCCGATTTATTAATCGCAGATGAACCCACCACGGCGCTCGATGTCACCGTACAGGCACAGATCATCGACTTGATGGATGAACTCAAATCAGAAATGAACATGGGCATCATCCTGATCACTCATGACCTCGGTGTTATCGCCGGAATATCGGATAACGTGGCGGTAATGTATGCCGGCCGCATCTGTGAGTACGCACCTGTCGATGATATTTTTCAGGACCCGCAGCATCCCTACACCCGCGGCTTGCTGCAGTCTGTTACTCGACTGGATAGCGACAGTAAACGCGCACTGCATGCTATTCCCGGCAACCCGCCGAATATGCAACATCTACCTGCTGGCTGTGCCTTTCATGAACGTTGTGAATTTCAGCGGGAAATTTGCCTTACGCAACGCCCTGTTCTGCAGCATATCAATGATAAGCGGCAGAAAGCCTGTCACCTGGTTGCGCTGTAATTATGACTGAATTAAGCACAGAGCCGCTGCTGCAGGTCAGCCACTGCAAGGTCTGGTTTAATATCCCCGGACAGGGGTTGTTGAACCGTGAGAAGAAAACACTGAAGGCGGTAGATGATATTAGCTTTGTTCTGCGGGCAGGTGAAACGCTGGGGGTCGTCGGCGAATCAGGCTGTGGTAAATCAACCCTGGTACGCGGCATACTCGGTCTTGAAACGGTCACCTCAGGCAGCATAAAACTGCATGGCGATGAGTTGACGACACTGGATAAAAAATCCTTCCGCAGTAAGCGCAGAAATATGCAGATTATCTTTCAGGATCCGCTTGCCTCGCTGGATCCAAGGATGACCGTCAGTGAAATTATTAGTGAACCATTGCAGGTCTTTCGTCCTGAACTATCGAGCAAAGAACGTAAACAGCTGGTGCAGCAGATGATGCAGCGTGTCGGCTTGCTGCCAACCCAGATCAATCGCTATCCACATGAATTCTCCGGCGGACAGGCACAGCGCATCGGCATAGCACGCGCCCTGATTCTAAAGCCAGAACTGCTGATTTGTGACGAACCTGTTAGTGCACTGGATGTTTCCATTCAGGCTCAGATCATTAACCTGCTGATGGAACTGCAAAGAGAAATGGGGCTATCAATGATCTTCATTGCCCATGATCTGAGCGTGGTAAAACACATATCACACCGTGTAATGGTATTGTACATGGGCAAGGTAGTCGAAATGGCCTCAAGGGATGATTTATACCGGCACCCACGTCACCCCTATACCAAGGCACTAATGCAATCCATTCCAATTCCGGATCCCGTTATTGAGCGAGCCAAGCGCGGTGCTCCATTGAAAGGCGACCTGCCGTCACCGATGAACCCACCAAGTGGCTGTACCTTCCGTACACGCTGCCCGAAGGTGCAGGATCGATGCGCGATAGATGCCCCTGAATGGAAAGAAAATATACCCGGCCACTGGGTCGCCTGCCACTTTCCACTGACATGAAACTCGAAATATTGAACCTGAAACTTCTATTTCTAATCAGTCTCGCCCTCTTTCTGGCAGGCTGTGAAGTGACCCCTCCAGAACCTGTAAAACCCGGCATTGGCGAGGTCATCGACTGGGACCAACTACCCGGCTGGCAACAGGACAAACATGCCGAAGCCTGGCCTGCCCTGATACAACAATGCAGCGTGTTACCGCGCAAGAAACCGCAATGGAAACGCATCTGCCTTGATGCCGTTGAGCTAGGTGAGGTTGATGACACAATCGCTCGTAATTTCATCGAGAGCCATTTCACACCCCACCGTATTATTCCGTCAAGTAAAAAGGACGGCAGCCCCGGCACTGGCCTGCTCACCGGTTACTATGAGCCTCTGCTCAATGGTAGTTTGTTTCGCAGTGAACAATATCGATACCCATTGTATGCCGTGCCTGATGATTTGTTGCGTATCGATCTCGCTGGTTTATATCCCAAGTTATCAAAGATGAAACTTCGCGGGCGCATAGAAGGCCGCAAGATTGTTGCCTATCATGACCGTTCAGCGATAGACAGTGAAGACATGCCATTATGGGGCAAGGAGCTGGTGTGGATCGATGACCCGGTCGCCGTTTTTTTCCTGCATGTTCAGGGCTCAGGACGCATCCTCATGGATGACGGCAGCATAATGGCGGTGGGTTACGCCGACCAGAATGGGCAGCCTTACACGTCTATAGGCAAAATATTAATTGAGCGTGATGAAATTGCACGTGAAGACATTAGCCTGTTTACTATCCAGCAATGGCTGCAGACTAACCCTGCGCAGGCGAAGGCATTACTTGAACAGAATCGCAGCTATATCTTTTTCCACCTGCGTAAAAATGCACAGGAAAACCCACGCGGTTCACTGAATGTCCCTCTGACACCCTCACGCAGCATTGCTGTCGATCCCGGCACCATACCGCTGGGGAGCCCGGTTTGGCTCGACACCAGCTACCCCGGTGAGACCGACCATACATTGCAACGTCTGACCTTTGCACAGGACACTGGCGGTGCGATCAAAGGTTATGCACGTGCCGATATGTTCTGGGGCAATGGAGAAATGGCAGAAAAACTGGCAGGTGAAATGAAGCAACAGGCCGAATTATATCTATTATTGCCAGATGACGAGACTACTCACTCGCAGCAACAATAAATAGTTTGTTTGAGCAAGCCAGCAAAACAGCCGAAATCATGTCCACATGTCACTCCCAAAGTGAGCATATGGCTGCATTGAATTTTGCGTATTGATTCGACCAGGGCAAATTGTCAGAATTGCTCGCTGTGCGTAGCCACGCAATAACTTGAAGCTCGCACAAAACAATAATCACAAATCATCTACCAGGGAACTACTATGAAAAAATTATCACTTTTTATAATTATTGCATTATTGCCATTCAGCCAGGCCATTGCGGTTGATACAGAGCAACTAACTCAAAGCAGCCGCGCTGCTGTAAAAGCGCTTGGCGGGGAACTGAAAAGCACTTTGCAAACATCAATGAAAGCGAACGGCCCGGTAGAATCCATTACCCTGTGCCATACTGTAGCCATCCCTATCACGAATAAAATATCTGACGCACAGGGGGTCAAAGTTGCCCGCACTTCGCTGAAGTACCGGAATCAAAATAACAAACCGGATGCATGGGAAGAATCAGTACTAAAAGCGTTCGAGCAACGCAAAGCAAACGGTGAAGCTGTTGATAAAATGGAGTTTAGTGAAGTCAGCGAAGTCGACGGCAAGCAGGTCTTCCGCTACATGAAAGCCATACCAGCAGGCGATGTTTGTCTCAAATGCCACGGCGGCAATATTGCAGAACCTGTCGCCACAAAAATAAACAGTCTGTACCCGGCGGATATGGCTACCGGTTTCAATAAAGGCGATATCAGGGGTGCCTTTACTGTCATTCAAGCCATTAATTAAAAGGGTACTATTTGTTCGGAATAGAACTGCAGCGTATCTCAAAGGTGGCATACTCAGCCTTCTTGCACTACGCTGCACATCTCCATTGTTTACTCCCCGCTGGTGATAGATTAATTCCCCATATCAATTACTAGCGGGATGCCCTTAAGTCTGGAGTCTTGCTTCAGATAAGTCATTCCAAAACCACTCTTGCGAAGCAGTGACTTATTGCATAATTCCATACAGCGGGCCAGCCGCTATAGACCCTCGCCCGCTATCTTACATAAACAATTATCGCTACAAAATGAAAGATAGAACCGGCCAAAACAAATAAATGCCAGATACCATGCGAATGTTTTAGCACGTCCCTGTGATCCAGAACATAAAAAATGACACCGATTGTATAAGCCAGGCCACCGGCGGTTAGCCAGTACACGCCGGCTTTAGGCAATGCCGCTTTTAACGCAGTAAAATCAATAACAACCAGCCAGCCCATAATCAGGTAAATAATGATTTGAAGTGTCTCATTACGATTCTTCAGACTTAATTCGAGCGAAATTCCGATAATCGCCAGCCCCCAGACGGCAGCCAATATCCATAGTCCGTTGCTGTCAATCAATGTAACCAGCATAAAAGGGGTGTACGTACCTGCAATTAGCAGGTATATCGCAATATGGTCAAGCTGCTGGAACAGACGCTTTAATAATGGGCTCTTAAAGCTGTGATAGAGGGTTGAAATGCTATACAGCAGAACCAGTGTCAGGCCAAAGACAGTAAAGCCGATAAAAATCAACAGATCCTGCTGCTCAATTGCAACAGTAATGAGCGATCCCAGCCCCATGATCGCCAGCACAGCTCCGACCAGGTGGGTAATGCTATTGAATTTTTCTGAATAGTACATGTTGATCCGGCCAACGGGGTTTACTTTCCAAAGCTACTCCATCTACCTGGCCAGCATAATTACTTACCAGGGTTCCTACTTATTTATCTTGTCATACACCTTGTTTTTTTTGTAATAAAAACAGCTTTAATAATTGATGTTGCAGCGAAAATAAGTCTTGCTTGATCGCAGGCGATACACGTCCTATAAAAAGACCGTAATCGTGCGGATATATTCATTAAGGTACACTAGTCCGTCTGATATACTCAATAAAACAACTGTATTTCATGCCAGTGATATAGTTCATAAGCATTAGTATAAGTCATGTCACCTAGGAGATAACAACAATGAAATCTCAACTTCTGGCCGCTACACTATTCTCTTTTATCGCACTTCACACCACGGCATATGCACAGGAATACCTGCCCGACAAAGCAGGTGTGGCCAGCGCGATGACAAAGCAGGAATATTCTCCCTACGTCGGAAGGGAGTTTCCTACCAAAGTGATGTGGGGGGATACACATCTGCATACCGCGATCTCAGTTGATGCAGGAACAATGAACACCCTGGGACAGGAAGATGCGTTCAGATTTGCGCGTGGAGACGAAGTGACCACCACTCACGGCTTACGTGCGAAACTGTCGCGACCACTCGATTTCCTCGTTGTCTCTGATCACGCCGAAATGTATGGCCTGATGCCGCAGCTGTTGAAAGGCAATCCGGAGATTCTGGCGCAGGAAACAGGTAAACGCTGGTATGACATGTTGAAGGGCGGCGATCGTGACCAGGTCTTTAAAGCGGCAATGGATATCGTCGCTACGTTAAGTGAAGACAAAACACCCATTGAAAGCGATAAAATTGTTCGTGATGCCTGGCGTACCTACACGGCTCTTGCTGACCAGTATAACGAGCCGGGCCGTTTTACTGCCCTTATTGGTTATGAATGGACCGCCATCGGTGGCTACAACCTCCATCGTAATGTGATCTTCCGCGGTGATGCCAGCATGGCAAACAGGACTGTGCCCTTTTCACAATACGACAGTAAAAATCCGGAGGAACTCTGGAGAACGTTGGCTGAGTTCGAAGATAAAACAGGTGCTGATGTGCTTGCGATACCACACAACGGCAACCTCTCCAATGGGCGTATGTTCACTGTCGAGACTTTTGACGGCAAACCTCTTACTGCAGAGATGGCCGCACTCCGTGCACGCATGGAACCGTTAGTGGAGGCGACACAGATCAAGGGTGACAGCGAAACCCACCCGCTTCTGTCACCGAACGATGAGTTTGCCGACTATGAAACCTGGGACAAGGCGAACCTCAATGGCACGGAGCTTAAGAAGCCGGAAATGCTGCGTTGGGAGTATACCCGCGAAGCACTGAAAACCGGCCTGATGCTAGAGCAGGAACTGGGTATCAATCCATTCAAATTTGGCATGGTCGGCAGCACTGATTCCCATACTTCACTGTCGACTGCAGAAGAAGAAAATTTCTTTGGCAAACATTCCGGAGTGGAACCTGAACCCCATCGTTGGGAACACCTGGTTATCGAAGCACCCGACCCAAATTTAAGTATCTATGGCTGGCAACAGGCAGCCTCAGGGTATGCCGCGGTCTGGGCAACAGAAAATACACGCGAAGCGATATTCGATGCAATGCAGCGCAAGGAGACTTACGCCACAACGGGTTCACGCATGACAGTACGATTCTTCGGTGGCTGGGAATTTGAACAGGCAGATGCCGAGTCAAGGCTGCCTGCAGGTGTCGGTTATGCCAAGGGAGTTCCTATGGGTGGTGATTTACGCGCAGCGCCGAAAGGCAAGGTACCTACTTTCCTGGTAGCTGCGATGAAAGACCCCTACAGCGGCAACCTTGATCGCATCCAGATAGTCAAAGGCTGGCTGGACAATACAGGAAACCTGCATGAGAAAGTTTACGATGTCGCCTGGAGCGATGCAGATAAACGCAAGCCTGGTAAAAATGGAAAACTGACAGCAGTAGGCAATACTGTTGATGTCGAAAACGCGACCTGGAGCAATAGTATCGGTGATCCCGAGCTGATAACTGTGTGGTCAGATGCTGATTTCGATCCATCAGAGAGGGCCTTCTACTACGCGCGTGTTATTGAGATTCCTACACCACGCTGGACCGCCTACGAGGCAAAACGTTTTACCATAAAAATGCCCAAAAAGGTGCCAATGACCACACAGGAACGTGCCTATACATCACCGATCTGGTATACACCACAGTCCTGCGAAGCACAGCCTACTCTATGCCAGTCTGAAACCGCAGCCAGAAAAACAATGTAAGAACAAAACAGGAAACCAAGGAAAAAAAGTTATGACAATCAGTAAATTTACCTGCACCAGCCTGTCTATGGCATTGCTGGTGGCAATCAGTGGTACTGCAAATGCCACCACATCAGCGATGTTCGATAAAGAACATGCTGCTGCGCCACAGAAAGAATTTTCTCCGAATGTTAATCGTAATTACCCGACGAATGTCTACTTTGGTGATACTCATTTACACACCCGGCTATCAATGGATGCCGGAACCTTCGGCAACCGCCTGGGCCTGGAGGATGCCTACCGTTTTACTCGCGGTGAGGAAGTCACGGCATCAAAAGGTTTCAAGGCTAAACTGGGACGCCCACTAGATTTTGTGGTGATTGCTGATCACTCCGACGGCATGGGGTTTTTCGATATGTT
>JASJFV010000082.1:0-2796 GCA_033791885.1 Gammaproteobacteria bacterium
ATCCTTGAACGGCTGATGATGCAGGAAGATGATAGCCTGCGGGTATTCAACGGACAATGGAAAGTCGATTTTTATCTCGATGGCAAAAAAAAGAGCCAATTGACGTTTAATGTCACATGTGAATAAATCCCCACACCATAAAAAGAACTAGAAACCTATACAACAGTACTTATACACAAAGGAAGAACATCTTCATGAAGCATATAACCATAAAAAACACCGGCATTATTAGCCTGATTAGCATCTTTTTATTCTGCTCCGGTTGTAGCAGCGACAACAACAGCGAAACCTCCAGTGGAGGAGGCAGCACCACAAGTTCAACGACTACTACTGCAACACCAGCATCTCCAGTTGAACCTGCACCTGTTTCATCTATCGCCGGTACATATATTGGTACTGCAACTGCAACAGCCTCTGCGCTAGGGCTTTCTGAATCTGAAACTATTCCGGTAACCATCACTGTGAGTGAAGACGGCAGAGTCACGATCGAAAGCGGCTCGGATATATTCCCGGACGTCATCACACTTAACGGTAACACCTTCAGTTATAGCCAGACTTTTGTAGATGAATCCTTTGGTTCTTCTGCAACGTGCAGCGGGACACTGACCCTGCAGGGTTCCATTGATAACAATGGCAGCTTAACTGCCACACTTAGCTCACAATCAGCAGTATGCAATGGCATCCCCGGAACCGTGGCCGGTTCTTTGTCTGCAACAAAGCAATAAATCCACAACAAGAAAAACTTCTAGCTCATGGCAGCTGAATCCAGAAAAGTCATCATTGCTGCACTGATCGGCAATCTAATGGTTGCGATTACTAAATTTGTCGCGGCCACTATTACCGGCAGCTCAGCGATGTTTTCTGAAACTATCCACTCAGTCGTTGATACCGGCAACCAGGTAATGATGTTATACGGCCTGAAGAGAGCCAGTCTTCCAGCTGACGACCGTTTCCCTTTTGGCCATGGAAAAGAAATCTACTTCTGGAGCTTTGTAGTTGCCATTATGATTTTTGGTGTAGGTGCAGGGCTTTCTTTCTATGAGGGCGTGCATTCGCTGCAAAACCCGACTCAGCTGGTGAATCCGACGATCAACTATATAGTTCTGTCGCTTGCGATAATCTTTGAAGGTGTTGCCTGGATGTTTGCCTGGAAGGCCTTTTCTCGCCAGAGGGGAAGGCGAGGGCTGATTGAGGCAGTACAAAGAGGCAAGGACCCTTCTCTGTTTGTCGTACTGTTTGAAGACAGCGCAGCCATGTTAGGCCTGGTCGTTGCAATGGCAGGCATTGCCCTGGCAGATATAACAGGCAACCCTGCATTTGACAGTATCGCCTCATTACTGATTGGACTCATTCTAGCGTTGACGGCCGCCTGGTTGGCCTATGAAACAAAAGGTCTACTGATAGGGGAAAGAGCTAACCCCGATGTTGTAAGAGGCATCGAAAAAATGGCCTTGTCACATCGCAAAATCCACCATATCAACGATGTTCTGACTATGCATATGGGCCCGGATTATGTACTTGTTAACCTGAGCGTAGAATTCACAGACTCTGCCAGGGCCGATGAAATTGAGGATGCTGTCGCACAACTTGACCATTCAATTAAGAAACGGTTTCCAGATGTCAAAAGGGTGTTCATAGAAGCCGAGGCACGTCGTTTCAAATCAGCAACACTGATAAACTAATCTTGTTAACTTCCAGATACATTATTAGAAGCTTATGCTGTGACTTAATACCTGTAACTATAACCGGAATACGTTCATCTATTTCAGTATAGACTTTTCTCGCCTTCAGGTCGTGATTTGAAACGTCGATGCACCCAGAAATACTGTTCAGGCATTTCCCTGATGCCCCGTTCAATAACTTCATTCATACGCCTGGCATCTTCAACTGCATCATCAGAAGGAAAGTTATCCAGTGGCGGCAAGAAAATCACCTCATAACCAGCGCCCTGCGGCAACATTTTCGTAAAGCAGGGAATTACAGCAGCCTTACTTAAACGAGCAAAACGCGATAGTCCGGGTGTCACGGCCGTCTCTATACCAAAGAATGGGGCAAATACCTTGTCAGCGGAACCCGGGTCCTGATCCGGCAGATAGTAAAAAGGGCTGCCGCCACGCACCATTTTCACAACCTGTCGCATATCTGATTTTCGCTCTATCATAATGCCTCCAAATCGACTGCGAGCGCGCCGTACCAGGTAATCAATTAACGGGTTCCTAATCGTCTGGTACATACTGAGGCTATGGCGCTCCGGCGCAAGCACGAGACCTGCAATCTCCATTGCCACAAAGTGCGGTGCCAGTAAAATTACCGGCTTGTCAGCGCTAATCTGCTGATCAAAATAGTGCCTGTCGCGCATGGTAACCAGTCGCTGTAGCCTTCTCTGCGAAGCAAACAGGTTTATCCCGATAGTTAATACGGCCTGGCCAAGCGCCTTGAAGTGCTCCTTCATTAATTGCTCGATTTGATTGCTATCAAGCTCAGGGAAACACAACGTTAAATTGGTTCTTACGATATGTGAGCGACGACCTGCAATACGGTTCAGAAAAACGCCAAGGCCTCTACCGAGAAATGCTGTCACCCGTAACGGCAATAGACTGATCAGCCAGAGGAGGAGAATGCCAGCCCAGAGCAGCCAGTAACGTGGATGAAGAAACTGCCTCATCAGTACGGTGCTTGCTCGCCGTCAGGACGGGTCTTGAATAACTTGAATGTCCAGGCATACATCTCTGGCATTTTTCTAATTCCCTTCTCAAGTGCCCTGTTCATATTTGTCGCATCAATGAGATCATCACC